>DATFMW010000231.1:0-3302 GCA_035266765.1 Gaiellaceae bacterium
ACGCCCTCGGCTGCGTACAGGTGCATCCACTCGCGACAGAAGCCGGGCGTCGTCCAGAACGCGGCCAGCTCGCGCCAGGTACCACCCGTGAGGCCGCACTCCTCGCGCAGCTCGCGCCGCGCAGTCTCGAGCGGCTCCTCCCCCGGCTCGCGCGTGCCCGCCGGCAGCTCCAGCAGCTCCTTCCGGGCCGGCTCGCGAAACTGGCGGACGAGCGCCACGAAGCCTTCGGCATCCACGGCGACGATCGCGACCGCACCCGGGTGCTCGACGATCTCCCGCTCGTGTGCGCCCCAGCGCTCGACCGTGACGCCGAGCAGTCTGCCCGTGTACGCGGGACGAGACGCGTCCGGTGCCGGGCTCACGCCGCCAGCCGTTCCACGAGCGCCCGCTCGTCCGGGCCGAACCACGGCGGCTCGCCCGCGGCTGCGTTCTCCGCCGCCCGCTCCGCCCGCCTCGTCGCGGGGATCGCCAGGTCGACGCGCTCGTCGGAGAGCACCCACTTCAGGAGCGCCTGCGCCCACGTCTCCACCCCGAACGGGCGCAGAGGATCGAGCGCCGTCGCGGGCGGCTCGCTGCGCACGAGCGCCCCGGAGCCGAGCGGCCGCATCGCGATCACGGCGACCCCCAGCTCCGCCGCGAGCGGCAGGAGCTCCCGCTCGACCTCGCGCTCGTACGGGTTGTACGGAAGCTGGACGACGTCGAAGCGGCCCGTGCGCAGCGCGTCGCCGAGCGCACCGAGCGCCGACGCCTGGTAGTGCGTCACGCCGATCCGGTCGATCCGCCCCTCGTCGCGCTCCCGTTCGAGCCACTCGAGATGCTCGCGCCACGCCACGAGGTTGTGCACCTGCTCGATCTCCACGCACCCGTACCACTCGACCTGGCGCCGGTACTGCTCCCGGCCCTCGGCAACCGACTCCGTCCAGATCTTCGTCGCCACCGTCGCCTCCCCGCGGCGAGCCTCGAGCGCCGCGCCGAGCGACGCCTCCGCACCGCGGTACATCGGCGACGAGTCGAACACGCGCACGCCTGCGTCGAGAGCGGCGCCGACCACCTCGCGCGCGAGCGTCGCGTCCCGCTCGAACGTGTTCCACGTGCCGAGCCCGACGACCGGTCCGAGACGGCGCTCCTCCATGGCCACGGCTACCGGACCCGCGCGGCCGCCGACGCCACGGCGACGATCACGCGAGCGCCTCCTCGACGAGCGCCACCGTCACGTCCACCATCGCGTCGAGGTCGGCCACGGCGATCCGCTCGTCCGGAGTATGGATGTCGGTCATCCCGTTCGCGAGGTTGAGGCAGCGGCGGCCTCGCTCGTTGAAGACGTTCGCATCCGCGCCGCCGCCCGAGAGCGCGTAGCTCACGGCGAAGCCACGACGTTCAAGCGCACCGGTGGCCAGTCGCACGGCGTCGTCGTCGCGCTTGAAGCGGTAGCCCGTGTAGCTCTTCCGCACGGTCGTCTCGACCTCGCAGTCGGTCGCGGTCGCGGCGAACGAGAACGCGTCGAGCATCTCCTGGACGGTCTCGACGAGCCGGCGCTCGTCGTGGGCGCGCGCCTCCGCCTGGAACGAGCACCACTCCGGAACGATGTTGCCGCCGGTGCCGCCCGTGATCGTGCCGACGTTCGCGGTCGTCTCCTCGTCGAGGCGGCCGAGCCGCAGGTCGGCCACCGCCTTCGCCGCGGCCTGGATCGCGGAGCGACCCTCCTCCGGCGCCATGCCTGCGTGTGCGGCGCGGCCGTGGAAGGTCACCTCCATCGCCCGGGCCCACGGCGCGCCGAGGATCACCTCGCCGATCGGCCCCGCCTGGTCGTAGACGTAGCCGACACGGGCGTGCAGCCGGTCGTGGTCGAAGGCGCCGGCGCCGAGGAGGCCGACCTCCTCCTTCGGCGTCAGCACGAGCTCGATGCCGGCGTGCGGCCGGTTCTCGGCGAGCACCCGGCGCACCCCCTCGAGCATCGCCGCCACGGCGGCCTTGTTGTCGGCGCCGAGGATCGTGCCGCCGGCGTTGCGGACGACGCCGTCCTCGACGACCGGGCTGAGCTCGCCGTCGGGCGGCACCGTGTCGAGGTGGGCGCAGAAGAAGAGCGGCGTGCCCGGCGCGGTCGGCTCGAGCCGCACGTAGAGATTCCCGATCGTCGAGCCGATTCCGGGCCCGCAGCCGTCCTCGTCGGGCTCCAGGCCGAGCGCGCGCAGGTAGCGGAGGCAGACGTCGGCGGCGGCGCGCTCCTCGCCCGGCGGCGACCGCAACGCGGCCAGCTCGAGGAAGAGCGCGAGAACCTCCGACTCGGCGGCCACTACGCGACGACGCGCGCCGACTCGCCGGCCCGCTCGTGCGACCGCTCGAGCGCAGCCCCGACGAAGCCGCGGAAGAGCGGTGCCGGCCGCGTCGGCCGCGACTTGAACTCCGGGTGAAACTGGCTCGCGACGAACCACGGGTGCTCGGGCAGCTCGACGATCTCGACGAGGCGACCCTCCTGGAACGTGCCGGAGACGACGAGGCCCGCGTCGACGAGCCGCTGCCGGTAGGCGTTGTTCAACTCGTAGCGATGCCGGTGGCGCTCGTGGATCGTCGCCTCGCCGTACAGCTCCCGCGCGCACGTCCACTCGACGACCTCGACCGCCTGGGCGCCGAGGCGCATCGTGCCGCCGAGATCCTCGATCCCCTTCTGCTCGGGCAGGAGGTCGATCACCGGGTACGGCGTCTCGGGGTCCATCTCGGTCGAGTTCGCCCCGTCGAGCCCGACGACGTTGCGTGCGAACTCCGAGACGGCGACGTGCATGCCGAGGCAGATGCCGAGGTACGGGATCCGCCGCTCGCGTGCGACCTGGCAGGCGAGGATCTTGCCCTCCCAGCCGCGAGAGCCGAAGCCGCCGGGGACGAGCACGCCGTCGACCTGCTCGAGCACCTCCGCCGCCTCGTCGTAGGACATGTGCTCCGCGTCGAGCCAGCGCACATCGACGGCGCAGCCGCTGTGCAGGCCGGCGTGCTTGAGCGCCTCGTGGACGGAGAGATACGCATCCTGGAGCTTCACGTACTTGCCGACGAGCGCGATCTCGATCGACTCGCGGCGCCGGTCGATCCGCTCCAGCAGCGCGTCCCAGTCGGACAGGTCGGGCTCACCGGCGTCGAGGCCGAGCTTCTCGCAGACGAGGCGGTCGAAGCCCTCGTTCCGGAGCACGCGCGGCACCTGGTAGACGTCGGGCACGTCCGGGCACGCGATCACGGCGCCCGGGTCGACGTCGGCGAACAACGCGATCTTGTCGCGGATGTCGACCGAGAGCTCTTCGTGCGAGCGGCACACG
>DATFMW010000232.1:0-2078 GCA_035266765.1 Gaiellaceae bacterium
GGATCCCGCGACTCGCACCGGAGCTCGCCGACGCCGGCATGCACGTCTCCTTCGCCGTCGCCGCCCTGCCGGGCCCCGCCGCGCAACGGGCAGTGGCCGCATCCGGCGACGGCTTCGTCCCCGCGCTCACACCGGGCGGACCGAGCCATCTGCTCCAGTCGCGCGTGCGGCTCCTCCACCTGCGGCACGCGCTCCACCTCGGCGGGCGCTTCTACTACCTCCGCCCCGCCTCCGGGTTCAGCCTCAGCGAGTATCTCGCGGCCCGCGCCGCCGGCGGCGTGCCGCTCGCGGGCGACTCCGTCCCGCAGCGCGGCGCGATCGTCGTCGTCGACCTGACGACGAGCTACGGGCGGGCGTCGCTCGCGGCGCTCAGGTCGTCGCTCGCGACCCGAGGCGAGCGAGCGGTACCGCTCGGCGTCCTGCTCGACGCCGTCTCGAGCACGCGCGCCACCGGCTCGGCCCGTGCCAGCGCGAGCGCGCCGGCCGCAGTCGCCGCGAGCCCGGCGACGATGCCTGCGTCACGAAGCGGCGAGGCGGGCCACCACTCGCGTGCGAGCAGCGGCGCGAGCCCGACCGGCACGAACGTCGTCAGAGCGAAGACGACCGGCGCCACGTGAGCGACCGGACGCCGCTGGAGCGCCGACATCTCGCTCAGCGTCCCGAGCCCGGACGCGATGCCCATGCCGACGACCCAGAAGAGAAGCCCCGGCCAGAGGTGCCGCACGTAGTCGTCGGAGGCGAACTTCGTCGCGAGCCCGTCCCACGAGTAGGCGAGCCCGGCGCCCACCGGTACGAGCACGCTCGCACTGCGGGCGGAGCCACGCAGGAAGAGCGGCACGAGCGCCGCAGCGCCGAGGAGAGCGAGCGCGAGCCACAGACGGAGCCCCGCCGCATGGTCGGCGTCGCGCGTCGGCGCGGTGAGCGCGAGCAGCGGCACGCCCGCGGCGATCGCGAGCACCGCCACCTGCTCGCGACGGCCGACCCGCTCGCCGAGCGTCCACACCGAGATCCCGAGCAGGAACACGAGGCTCGTCCCGAGCAGCGGCTGCACGAGCGTCAGCGGCGCGTGCGCGAGCGCGAACGCCTGCACGATCCAGCCGGTGAGCCCGAGCGCCGTGCCGGCCACCCAGCGCGGCCGCGCAACGAGGCTCCGGAAGAGCGAGAAGCGGAGCGCCCGCTCGGCCGGCGCCTCGCGCGCCTCGAGCGCCTGGAGCGCGATCCCGGCTGCGTAGATCGCCGCCGCCGCCAGGCCTGCAAGGGTCCCGATCACGATGTCCGGCATGCGCCAACCTGACCATAGACGGCTGACGCCGGCCCTCGCGGCAGGGGGCGCGAGCGTCGTCACGTACTGGCTGCCGTCGGTCGCGCTCGTCTCGCGACGCGCACGGCTCGCGCTCGGCATCCGCGCGACGATCTCCGCCGCGGACGCGGTGGCGCTCACCTTCGACGACGGGCCGCACCCGGAGGCAACGCCCGCCGTGCTCGAGCTGCTCGCCCGCCATGAGCTGCAGGCGACCTTCTTCCTCGTGGGCGAGCAGGTCGAGCGGCGGCCGGAGCTCGCGAGGCGGATCGCCGCCGCCGGCCACGAGGTCGCAGTTCACTGCCACCGCCACCGCAACCTCATGCGCCTCGCGCCCGCGCAGGTGCGCGCCGACGTCGACCGCGCCGCCGCCGCGATCGAGGAGGCGACCGGAACCGCGCCCCGCCGCTACCGGCCGCCGTACGGCATCGTGACGCTCCCCGCGCTGCGGCTCGCGCAGGCGCGGGGCTGGGAGACCGTCCTCTGGACGCGCCACGGTGCGGACTGGGCGGCCGCGGCGACGCCGGAGTCGATCGCCGCCCGGCTGCTCGGGGACGCCGCGGGCGGGGACATCCTCCTGCTCCACGACTCGGACGCGTACTCGACACGCGACAGCTGGCGGCGGACGGTCGCCGCCCTCCCGCTCGTGCTCGACCGCCTCGACGCGCTCGGCCTGCGCGTCGCGCCGCTCGACTAGTGCGGCGTCTCCCCACGTTGCACCGGAAACCGGCGTCCCTCGACGCCGCACGAACCGGCCGCTCCGCGGCCGGGACGGCCT
>DATFMW010000233.1:0-2568 GCA_035266765.1 Gaiellaceae bacterium
GCAGCACGCTCACGTCCGGGGACACCGTGACGCTGACGTTCAACGCGGGCGCCTGGACGTACGCCGGCACGGCGAGCGTCGTCGAGAGCAGCGCGACGGTCGCGCTCACGGGCGACACGTACGTCGACGTCGCGTTCACGGGTACCGGCGGCGCCACACCGGACGTCTCGACGATCAACGGCGACGAGCTCCAGCTCTCCGGCTCCGGCGTCGGCACCGCCGCGATCGACTCGTCGGTCGCGCCGACCGTCCTCGGCAACGGCAGCACCGTTCGCTACTACCTCACCGGCCAGTTCACGCCGGGCGTCGTCCACGTCTCGTTCGTCGCCGGCAGCTGGCAGGACACCGCGGGCAACCAGGGCGCCGCCGGCTCGGCGACCCTCAGGCTGATCGACCAGCTGCCCGCTTCGGCCGCCTCCTCGTCGAGCTCCACCGACGGCCGCGTCTTCTTCATCTCCATCTCGGGTGGCGTCGACCTGAACGCGGCCGGGCTCTTCGACACCGGCGGCAAGCCGTTGCTCTCGATCCACGGCGGCATCGAGCTCGACATCGGCTCGAAGACGCTGCCCGACGGCTCGACCCAGGCGCGCTTCCTGCTCAGCGCCAACGGCACCGTCTACGTCTACAAGCCGGGAACATCGCCTCCGGCGCGGCGACGTTCGTGCTCCAGGTCGGCGGCTCGACCGGCATCCAGTTCTGGGGCGTCGCCGCGATCCAGACGAACTTCGACTTCCTCCAGCAGTACGGGATCTACCTCTCCGGCAGCGCGCTGCTGCAGATCAACATGACCGGCTCCGCCCACCAGGAGACGCTGACGCTGGCCGGCATCCCCGGCGGCACGATCTTCACCGCCGGCGGCTCGAGCTACACGTCGCTGCTCGCATCGCTGCCGGCCGACACGTTCAACCCGGTCGACCTCTCCCAGAGCTGGACGACGCTCTTCGCGAACCCCGGCTCCGACAGCAACGTCGTCAGCACGGCGGCGGCGCCGCTGACGCTGAAGCTGAACTCCGGCCAGACGCTGACGTTCGAGAAGTTCGCCGGGACGACGCTCCAGAACGCGCAGGTCGAGGGCGTCGTCGCCGGCAAGGAGTGGAAGATCCTCAACGGCGACGGCCGCCAGTTCTTCATCAAGACCCAGACCGACGCGAACGGCAATCCGATCCTCGTCGTCGCCGGTGAGCAGCGGACGTACAACCTGCCGGCGCTCTCGTTCGAGCTCGAGGTCGTCGGCGGGCTGACGATCTACGCGCCGCACCACGCGCCGAAGGACCCGGGCACGCCGCAGGAGTGGGTGCACGCCGACGGCGGGTTCCTGCTCCAGATCACGTCGACGCAGACGACGTTCTTCATGACCGCCGGCGGCTCGGTCGTGCCGCTCGACATCTCGGGCCGCATGACCGGCCTGCTCGTCCTGAACTACAGCGACACGAACCCGGGCCTCGCCGGCATGTTCAAGGTCGAGCTCGGTGTCGGCGTGCCGAGCACGGACACCTCCTCGTCCGGCGTCAGCAACATCAGCGGCATCTTCACGTTCTCCGGCAGCGTCATGGTGAACCTGAACTCGACGCTCTCCGCGGTCGTCTTCACCGTGCCGCAGGAGTTCCTCTCCGTCCTGCCGGCCGGCTTCCCCGGCACGCTCACGATCTGCGGGCACACGCCGGAGATCGACGGCACCTGCACCGCCGGCGGCACTCCCGCCGTCTACATCCAGGCGATCGTCACCGGCGAGATCACGCTCGGGAACGTCCTCACGCTGACCGGCACGATCGGCTTCGAGGCCGCGGTCGGCGCCAACAGCACCAGCTTCATCCGCATCTTCGGCGCCGTCTCGACGAACATCAAGTACCTCGGCTCGCTCTCCGGCTCGCTCGACCTCGGCTTCTACACGGCCTCGCCGACCGATCCGGCGGGCACCTTCGATCCGGGGATCATCGGCCGCGTCTCGCTCGCGCTCGACTCGAGCGCGATCCCCGGCGTCTCGCTCAGCGGCCACTTCGTGCTCGAGGTGAACCTGTTCCTCAACTCGAGCGCGAACGTGCAGACGGTGACGTTCGTGACGAACCTCGAGGAGTGCAAGATCCAGCACCCGACAGACTCGTCGACCGCCTGCGCGAGCGTCCCCGACCCGAACCAGCTCGCGGTCGACCCGACGTCGCACCTGATCGAGACGGGCCTCGTCACGATCGACCAGGGCCTCCGCCTCGAGCTCCAGGGCACGCTGACGATCGCGAGCATCGTCGACGTCAACGGCAGCTTCGTCTTCAGCTTCTCGAAGGATCCGTTCGCGATCGAGATCGTCGCCCACGCGAGCATCGCGCTGCACGGGCTCGGGACGATGGGCGCCGGCGGGTCGCTCACCGGCATCTTCCTGCTCGACGGCAACGGGCTCTCCCTCTACATGTCGATCGGCGCGGATGCGATGGGCAACTTCGGCTCGGGCGTCGGGCTCGGGTTCAGCGCCAGCGCGACGCTCTCGTTCAGCACCGTCGCGTACACGCGGAACATCGACGACACCACCGGCAAGACCTGCACGGCCGGCGCGGCGAACTGCGTCTCGATCCAGTC
>DATFMW010000234.1:0-2607 GCA_035266765.1 Gaiellaceae bacterium
TTCAAGCTGCTCTCGGACTACCGGCCGAAGGGCGTTGCCGTCGCCTGGGACACGAAGCCCGTCCACCGCGCGGCGCAGGCGGAGGCGGTCGAGGTCGTCTACAAGGAGGGCCGCCGCCCGATGGCCGAGCTGCTGCGGGAGCAGTTCCCGTACTTCCGGCCGATCGTCGAGGCGTTCGGGTACCGGAACCTCGAGTTCGAGGGGTGGGAGGCCGACGACGTGATCGCGACGCTCGCGACCCGCGCCGACGAGGCGGGGGTGAGGACGTGCGTCGTCTCGACCGACCGCGACGCGTTCCAGCTCGTCTCGGCGAACGTCTGCCTCATGATGACGCCGCGCGGCGTCAGCGACGTGCAGGTCTACACGCCGGAGCGGGTCGAGGCGCGGTACGGCATCGGCCCGGGGCTGATCCCGGACTTCATCGGGCTCAAGGGCGACAGCTCCGACAACATCCCCGGCGTCCCGGGGATCGGTGACAAGACGGCGGGGCAGTTGCTCACGCAGCACGGTTCGCTCGAGGAGGTGCTCGACCACGCGGACGAGCAATCGCCGGCGCGGCGGAAGAACCTGACCGAGTTCGCCGGCCAGGCGCGCGCGTCGAAGGAGCTCGCGACGATGCGGCGCGACCTCGACCTCGGCTGCGACCCGGCCGAGCTCGTGCTCGCCCCGCCCGACCGCTCGGAGCTGCGCGAGATGTTCCGTCGCTTCGAGTTCCGGGGGCTCCTCAACCGGGTGGACGAGCTCGACGAGGCCGTGCCCGCGCGCGAGAAGATCGTCGAGGGGACGACGGTCGCCTGGCGCGAGGGCGAGGCACCGGCGCTGCGCGGATGCATCGGTCTCGCCGTCGCGGACGACCGGCTTGCCGTCGCGGCCGCCGACGGCGTCGTCGTCTTGCCGCTGCCCGCCGATCTCGATGCCCTCCTCCGCGACGCCGAGATCGTCGCGCACGACTTCAAGTCGCTGCCGCGGCTGACCATGCTGCCCGCCGACGACACGATGATCGCCGCCTACCTGATCGAACCGGGCCGGAGCGAGTACCTGCTCGACGACCTCGCTGCCGAGTACGACGTCGAGGCGATCCCGGAGCCGGCGGCCGAGGAGGAGACCGCCGCGCTCGTCCGTGCCGCGGAGGTGCCGCGGCGGCTCGCGGGCCGGCTGCGGGAGCGGCTGCGCGAGCGCGGGGTGGAGGAGCTGTACGACCGCGTCGAGCTGCCGCTCACCGCCGTGCTCGCGGCGATGGAGGACGCGGGCGTGAAGATCGACACGTACCGGATGGGCGAGATCACGGCGCGGCTCGCGGATCGTGTCGAGGAGCTCGAGTCGCGCGCGGTCGAGCTCGCCGGCGAGGAGTTCCTGCTCGGCTCGACGCAGCAGGTGGCCCGGATCCTGTTCGAGAAGCTCGGGCTGACGCCGGGCCGGAAGGGCAAGACCGGCTACTCGACCGACACCCGCGTCCTGCGCTCGATCCGCGCCGACCACGAGATCGTCCCGGTGATCGAGGAGTGGCGTGAGCTCTCGAAGCTCCTGAACACCTACCTCGTGCCGCTGCCGGCGCTGCTCGGCCCCGATCTCCGGCTGCACACGCACTTCAACCAGGCGGTGGCGGCGACGGGCCGCCTCTCGACCTCGAACCCGAACCTGCAGGCGATCCCGATCCGCACGGACCTCGGGCGCGAGATCCGCTCCGCGTTCGTCGCCGAGCCCGGCCACCGGCTGATCTCGGCCGACTACTCGCAGATCGAGCTGCGGATCCTCGCGCACGTCTCCGGCGAGCCGAAGCTGCGCGAGGCGTTCGCGCGCGGCGAGGACATCCACCGGGCGACTGCCGCCGAGGTGCTCGGCAAGGACCCGGCGACCCTGACGACGGGCGAGCGGTCGATCGCGAAGATGATCAACTTCGGCATCGTCTACGGGATCTCCGCATTCGGCCTCTCGGAGAACCTCGAGATCCCGCGCGAGCAGGCGCAGGTCTACATCGACGCGTACCTCGCGCGCTTCCCGATGGTGCAGGACTTCATCCAGCGCACGATCGAGCAGACCGAGGCGGACGGCTACGCGACGAGCCTGCTCGGGCGGCGGCGGCCGGTGCCGGAGCTGCGCGCGCGCAACCGGCAGACGCGCGGCGTCGGCGAGCGGGTCGCGGTCAACTTCGTGATGCAGGGCTCGAACGCGGACATCATCAAGGTGGCGATGGTCGCGATCCACAAGCGGCTGCGCGCGGAGGGGCGGGCCGGGCGGCTCGTCCTCCAGATCCACGACGAGCTGCTGCTCGAGGCGCCCGACGCGGAGGTGAGCGCCGTCAAGGAACTCGTCCGCGAGGAGATGTGCGGGGCGTATCCGCTCGACCCGGCGCTCGCCGTCGACGTTGGCGCCGGCGACTCCTGGGCCGACGCGAAGTCGTAGCTACGACGTCGGGGAGTGGGCGTGCTGCCGCCGGGCGGTCGACCGACCCCAGCGCGAGATCGCATCCGCCGCTGCGGCGACGCCGCCGAGCCAGCGGAAGAAGCCCATCCCGAGGACATACAGGACCCCGATCAGGATCCACGACATGTGACGATTGTAGCGCGGTGCGGCAGCGCGCCACGGACCCGCGGCGTTCTCGTGACA
>DATFMW010000235.1:0-4291 GCA_035266765.1 Gaiellaceae bacterium
AATTCCGCCACATCCGCGCGAAGGGACAGTGTAGCCGCGTCCGAGGGCACGGCTGGCCCAGGTCCGTGCGTACCATTGGTCGCCTGCGCGCCTCTTCCCTCGCCCGGTTGCTCGGCCTCGTCGCCGCGCTCGCGCTCCTCGCCACCGGGGGCGCCGCCGCGCGGGTCGTGCCGGCCGCCGGGGCGGGCTCCGGCCTCGTCGAGGTCGTCGTCACGCTCCCCCAGCCGTCGCTCGCGCAGGCCGTTCTCCGCGACCGGCAGCTCTTCGCGCGCACCCGCGTGAACCACAGCCTGAACGTCCGCACCCTCGCCGCCGTCACCTACCTGCGCACGCTCGCCGTCGCCCAGCGGGCGCTGCAAACCCGCATCGTGCGCACGATCCCGGACGCCCACGTCAACTGGCACTACGGTGTCGCGCTGAACGGCATCTCCGTCGTCGTCCGCCGCTCCGAGCTCGCCCAGCTCGGCCGCGTCCCGGGCGCCACCGTCTGGCCCACGGTCACCTACCACTCGCTCGGCCGGACCGCGCCCGCCCTCAACCGCACGCCGGCGCTGATCGGCGCGTCGACGCTCTGGGGCTCCGATCTCGCCACCGCGGGCCAGGGCATGAAGATCGGGATCATCGACGACGGGATCGACCAGACCCACCCGTTCTTCAACCCGTCCGGCTTCGTCTACCCCGCCGGCTTCCCGCTCGGCAACACCGACTACACGACGCCGAAGGTGATCGTCGCGCGCGCGTTCCCGTCGCCGTCGACGTCCTGGAAGTACGCCGGGCTGCCGTTCGATCCCCAGTACTCCGAGCACGCAACGCACGTCTCCGGGATCGCCGCCGGCGACTACAACACCCTCTCGAGCAGCTCCCGCGGCCACATCCTCGTCTCGGGGATCGCGCCGAAGGCGTACCTCGGCAACTACAAGGCGCTCACCGTCCCGACCCAGAACTACGGGCTCGACGGCAACTCGCCCGAGATCGCGAAGGCGATCGACCAGGCCGTCACCGACGGGATGAACGTGATCAATCTCTCCCTGGGCGAGCCCGAGATCGAGCCGAACCGCGACATCGTCGTCCAGGCGCTCGACAACGCCGCCAACGCGGGCGTCGTCCCCGTTGTGGCCGCCGGCAACGACTTCGACGTCGCCGGACACGGCTCGATCGGCTCACCGGGGAACGCGCCGCAGGCGATCTCGGTCGCCGCCTCGAGCGAGGGCGTCGCCGGGCCCGCGGACCAGATCGCGTCGTTCTCCTCCAGCGGGCCCACACCGATCTCCCTCCAGTTGAAGCCGGACGTCACCGCACCCGGCGAGAACATCCTCTCCTCGATCCCGCACGCGTCGTGGGACATCTGGGACGGAACGAGCATGGCGACCCCGCACGTGGCGGGCGCTGCAGCGCTCCTGAAGCAGCGCCACCCGACCTGGACCGTCGAGCAGATCAAGTCGGCGCTCGAGTCGACCGGCGATCCGGTGCACGTCGCCGGAACCGAGAACGAGGTGGCGACGACCCGTGAGGGCGGCGGCCGGATCGACCTCGCCCGCGCCGATGGACCGCTCGTGTTCACCGACCCCGCCAACCTCTCGTTCGGCCTCGTGCGGCCCGGCGCCGTCGGCACGAAAGACATCGTCGTCACCGACGCGGGCGGCGGACTCGACCCGTGGAACGTGACGGTGGTGCCGCAGTCGATGCCGGTCGGCACGACGCTCGCGCCCGGTGCGGCGACGATCGTCCCCGGCACGACGCTCGCACTCACGCTCACGGTCGCCGCCGACGCGGCGGCGGGCGCGGCGACCGGCTTCGTCGAGCTGACGCGCGGCACCGACGTCCGGCGGATCCCCTTCTGGTTCCGCGTCGAGACCCCGTTGCTCGGAACCGAACCCCACCGGACGCTCACCAAGCCCGGCCTCTACACCGGCGACACACGCGGGAAGGAGTCGCGCGTCGCCACGTACCGCTACCCCGACCGGGGCGTCGCCGCGGGCGTGCCGACCGACCTGAGCGGGCCCGAGCAGGTTTTCCGCTTCACGCTGCGCAAGCCCGTCGCGAACTTCGGCGTCGTCGTTCTGACACGGCAGAGGGGCTCGAGGGTGTCACCGCGAGTCGTCGAGGCGGGCGACGAGAACCGCCTCGTCGGCTACACGGGCATCCCGGTGGCGATCAACCCGTACGTCGGCATCGCCCGCCCCGTTCCCGTCGTCGGCGCCGTCCTGCCGCTCCCGGGCCCGTACGACATCGTCTTCGACACGCCGGCCGGTGCCAAGCCCGGCACGTTCCTGTTCCGCTTCTGGATCAACGACACGACGCCGCCCACGGTGAAGCTCCTCCGCCGGCAGGTGCGCCGTGGCGAGCCGATCCGGCTCAGCGTTCGCGACGACGGCTCAGGTGTCGACCCCGGCTCGCTCGTCGCCTCGGTGAACGGGACGCAGGTGCCGTTCTCGTACGCCCACGGCGTCGTCTCGCTCGAGACGACGACGATGCACGCGGGCACGCACCGGATCAGGCTCGTCGCCTCCGACTACCAGGAGACGAAGAACATGGAGGACGTCGGCCCCGTCCTTCCGAACACGCGGCGGTTCACGGCGACGGTCACCGTCCGCCCGTGACGCGCTAGCGGTGCTCGGTCTCGTCGATCGTCGGCAGGTTCGCGAGATCGCGCTCGACACTCGCGGCGAAGTCGTCGACGTCGTCGCGAACGACCCGCAGGCTGGACTTCTGCTTGGCGCGTTCGCGCCGTCGGCGCGCGTCGCCACCCAGCCCCGCCCCGATGCGAGGCCACTCCGCTCCGATCACCACTGCGACGGCGAGCGCGAGCAGGGCGATGTAGAGCCAGCTCACGCCGTCGATAGTAGCGAAGCCCCTGTCCCGTCCGGGGCGGCCCGTCAGGCCGTGCCGACGCCGTAGAGCACGCCGAGCTTGGCCTGGAGGTAGGCGAGGTACGGCTCCGGATCGAGCGGGCCGCCCCCGGCACGTTCCAGCAGCTCCCGCGGCTCCAGCGCCCGCCCGAAACGGTGCACGCGTGCGCCGAGCCACTCGCGCAGCGGCGCGAACTCACCCCGCTCGAACTGCTCGTCGAGGTCGCCGAGCTCGGCGCGGGCACATTCCCACAGCTGCACCGAGATCACGTTCCCGAGCGCGTACGTCGGGAAGTAGCCGAAGTTCGAGTCCGCCCAGTGCACGTCCTGGAGCGCACCCTCGACGACGTCCGCCGGCCGCAGGCCGAGGTAGCCACGCATCTTCTCGTCGAACGCCTCGGGCAGGTCGGCAATCGCGACGGCGCCCGAGAACATGTCTCGCTCGAGCTCGAAGCGCAGGATGATGTGGAGGCAGTACGTCACCTCGTCGGAGTCGACGCGCCGCATCGTCGGCTGCACCTTGTTCAGGGCCCGGTGGAACGTCTCGACGGGCACATCGCGGAGGGCGCCCGGGAACGCGTCGCGAAGCCGCGGGTACAGGTGGCGCCACGTGGCGAGGCTGCGCCCGACGAGGTTCTCCCAGAGCCGGCTCTGCGACTCGTGAAACGCGGACGAGACGCCGCTCGCGAGCGGCGTCCGGAAGTACGCGGGATCGACCTGGCGCTCGTAGAGCCCGTGCCCGAACTCGTGCAGGCACGAGAGGACCCCACTCAGGTCGCCGTCGGTGAGATTCGTCGTGAGGCGGATGTCGAGCGGCGAGAGCGAGACCGCGAACGGATGCACGGTGTCGTCGAGCCGCCACGCCCGGTCGTCCATCCCCCACTCCCTCATGACACCGAGCGCGAAGGCGCGCTGCGCGTCGATCGGGAAGCGGCCCTGCAGGCACGAGTCGTCCACCGGCGCCCGCTCGGCGACCGCGGCGATCAGAGGCACGAGCGCATCGCGCAATCGGGTGAAGACGGCCTCCACGTCGGCTGTCTTCATCCCCGGCTCGTGATCGTCGAGGAGCACGTCGTAGGGGTCGCCGTCGGGCTCGAAGCAGGCGACGTACTCGCGGGCGAGCTCGACGCGCCGTTCCAGGTGCGGGAGCAGGATGCCGAAGTCCTTCGCGTCGCGCGCCTCGAGCCAAGCGCGGTAGCCGCGGGAGCCGGCCCGGGTCATCTCGGCCCGCAGCTCGGCGGGGACGCGTGCCTGCTTCTCGTAGTCGCGCCGTGCGACCCTGATCAGGGTCGCCTCGAACGACTCCGCCTCGTGTGCGACCTCGACGTCGCGCAGGCTCTCCAGCAGCTCGCCAAGCTCGGGATCGATCTGGAGCTCGTGCGCAATCCGGTTGAGGGTTGCGCGCTGCTCGGCCCGCGCCTCCGCACCGCCGGACGGCATCT
>DATFMW010000236.1:0-2439 GCA_035266765.1 Gaiellaceae bacterium
GGCGAGCGCCGCGACCGCGTGCGGGCGCACCTCGTCCACGGTCACGGGACGGCCGGCTTCGCGGGCGATCGTCGTGAACGCCGCATCCTCGAGCCCGCAGGCTGTGATCCAGTCCGTGAACGGGGCCGGATCGAGATCGACGTTCAGCGCGTAGCCGTGCGTCGTCACCCAGCGGGAGACGTGGACGCCGATCGAGGCGATCTTCCGCGGCGGCCGCGTCAGCCAGAGCCCCGTCAGCCCGTCGATCCGCTCGCCTTCCAGTCCAAACGGCGCAACCGTCTGGACGAGCGCGTCCTCGAGGAGCCGGACGTACTGCTTCACGTCCCGTCCGTGCCGCTTCAGGTCGAGGATCGGGTAGCAGACGAGCTGCCCGGGGCCGTGGAACGTGGACTTGCCGCCGCGGTCGGTCTCGACGACCTCGATCTCGGCGCCCGCGGGTACGTGCAGCTCTGCCGCCTCGTCGGTGCGCCGCCCGAGCGTGACCACCGGCGGATGCTCGAGGAAGAGCACCGTGTCCGGGATCGCCCCCTGCGAAACGGCGCCCGCGAGCGAGCGCTGGAGCTCCCATGCCTCGAGGTACGGAACCTCGCCGAGCTGCAGCAGATACGCGCCGGTCGTCACGGCGCCAGCGTACCGGCAGTACCGTTTCCGGTCGTGCAGTGGGCCGCGGAGACGCACGTGACCGAGGAGCTCGCCGGCAGGCTCGTCGCGGAGCAGTTCCCGCCGCTGCCCGAGCGCTCCGTGACGCTTCTGAGCGAGGGCTGGGACTACGCCGTCCATCTCGTCGACGAGGCGTGGACGTTCCGGTTTCCGCGCCGCGAGGTGGTGGTCGCGGGTACCGAGCGCGAGCTCTCGGTGCTCCCCCAGCTCGGCCGGCTGCTGCCCGTGCCCGTGCCGATTCCCGTCCACGTCGGCCGTCCAGGCGAGCTCTTTCCATGGCTCTTCTACGGCTCCCGCTTCCTATCCGGCGTCGAGGCCGGTGACGCGGCGCTCGGAGACGACGAGCGGGTGCGGCTCGCTCGCCCGCTCGCGCGGGCGCTCCGGAGCCTCCACTCCGCCGAGTCGCTCGCGGCGGTCGGCGGCGTTCTGCCGTTCGACCCGATCGGCCGCGCCGACATGGCCGTGCGGGTGCCGCGGACGCGCGACGCGCTCGAGGCCGTCGCCGCGCTGGGGCTGTGGACGCCGCCGCCCGCCGTCGGCGAGCTCCTCGAACGCGCCTTCGTTCTGCCGCCGGCCGAGCCGGCCTCCGTCTGCCACGGCGACCTCCACTTCCGCCAGCTGCTCGTCGACCGCGCCGAGCTGGCGGGGATCGTCGACTGGGTCGACGTCTGCCGTTCCGATCCCGGCGTCGACCTCCAGCTCCTCTGGAGCTTCCTGCCGCCCGCCGGACGGGACGAGTTCCTCGACGAGTACGGGCCCGTCTCGGCGGGCTCGTTGCTCCGCGCCCGCGTGCTCGCGCTGTTCCTGAACGCGATCCTCGCCCGGTACGGCCGCGTCGAGGGGATGCACGCGGTCGAGGTGGAGGCGCTCGCCGCGCTTGCGCGCACTGTCGCGGACCTCTCCTAGTGCGGCCTCTCGTACCGTTCGACCGGAAACGCGGATCGTTGGAGGCCGCACTTGCGGCCGCTTCGCGGCCGGATGGTTGTCGCTCTTGACGGTGAGGGCCACTGCGGGGCGGCTGACGGAGAGCGGGCGGCACGGGTCGAGGGCACGCGAAAGCCGAAGGCCGTCCCGGCCGCGGAGCGGCCGGGACGTGCGGCGTCGAGAGACGCCGGTTTCCGGTGCAACGCCGGGAGACGCCGCACTAGCGGCTAGCCGCCGTCGCCCTCCCAGCTCTCGAGCCGCTCGCGGAGTGCCTTCAGGAACCGGCCCGCGTAGGCGCCGTCGACGAGGCGGTGGTCGTACGTGAGCGTGATGTTCATGAGCGGACGGATCGCGATCACGTCGTTGCCGAGCTCGTCGGTGACGACCCACGGGCGCTTCACGAGCGCGTACGTGCCGAGGATCGCCGACTGCGGCTGGCTGATCACCGGCGTGCCGTGGAACGTGCCGTAGCCGCCCGGGTTCGTGATCGAGAACGTGCCGCCCTGGACGTCGTCGGGCAGGAGCTGCTTGTTTCGCGCCTTCGCGGCGATGTCGGCGATGCCCTTCGCGATCCCGAGCAGGTTCATCGTCTCCGCGTTCCGGATCACCGGAACGATCAGCCCCTTGCCGTCCTGGAGCTCGACGGCGATGCCGAGGTTGACGAAGTTCCGGGTCACGATCGACTCGCCGCGGATCTCGCCGTTCACGAGCGGGAACTCGCGCAGCGTCTCGACCGTCGCCTTGCCGATGAACGCGAGGTAGGTCGGGTTGACCCCGTAGGCGGACTGGTACTCCTTCTTCAGGGTCTCGCGCGCGGCCACGATCCTCGACATGTCGACCTCGATCGCGCTCGTG
>DATFMW010000237.1:0-6562 GCA_035266765.1 Gaiellaceae bacterium
CGCCGTCCGGGCCGACCGGGTCGTCAACGCGAGCGGCCCCTGGGTCGATCGTGTGCGCCGGCTCGAGGACCCGGCGGCGAAGCCGTCGATGCGCCTCAGCAAGGGCGTCCACGTGCTCGTCGACGGCGCCCGCGACTGGGATGCGGCGCTCACGATCTCCCACGACAAGGTGCGCGTCTCGTTCGCGGTGCCGTGGGAGGGGATGCTCCTGCTCGGCACGACCGACACGCCGCACGAGGGGGAGCCGGAGGAGGCGCGCGTCACGCCCGCCGACATCGACCAGGTGCTACGGGAGGCGGCGGTGGCGGTCGACGGGATCGGCGGGCCGCGGGCGACGTTCTGCGGCCTGCGCGTCCTGCCCGGCGGCGAGGGTGCGACGGCGAACGCGCGCCGCGAGACCGTCTACTCGACCGGGCCGACGGGCATGGTCAGCGTCGCCGGCGGCAAGCTGACGACGTACCGCCGGATCGCGCTCGACGCGCTCGAGCAC
The DNA here is from genome assembly GCA_035266765.1 of Gaiellaceae bacterium. GTDB lineage: Bacteria > Actinomycetota > Thermoleophilia > Gaiellales > Gaiellaceae > Palsa-739. The sequence continues at coordinate 491 of DATFMW010000237.1, forward strand.
CTCGGCGTGCGCGGCCTCTCGCGCCGGCCGAGGCCGCTTCCGGGCGCGACCGGGCTCGACCGGATCGCGTGGCCGGAGGGCCTCGACGCGGCGACGCGGGCGCACCTGCTCCATCTGTACGGGTCGCTTGCGGTCGACGTGCTCGCGCCCGCCGCAGACGATCCGACGCTGCTCGAGCCGCTCGTCCCGGGCCGTCCCGACCTGCGCGCGCAGGACGCCTACGCGCGTGCGCACGAGTGGGCGCTGACCGACGAGGACGTGTTCCGCCGCCGCACGACGGCCTGGCTGGCGAGCGCGGGCGTCGAGGTCTAGACTCGGTCGGGTGTCCAGGTATATCAGGCTCACCGCTCCGCTCGTGCGGGACGGGGGAGAGCTCAGGTCGGCGAGCTGGGACGAGGCGCTCGACCGCGCCGCGGCCGGCTTCCGGACAGCCGTCGAGGGAGGGGCCCAGGTCGGCCTCTTCAGCTGCTCGAAGGCGACGAACGAGCTCAACTTCGCCACGCAGAAGCTGTCGCGGGTCGCCTTCCACTCGAACAACATCGACAGCTGCAACCGAACCTGACACGCCCCTAGCGTCGTCGGTCTGGCGACGGTGTTGGGCGCAGGGGGAGGGACGAGCTCCTACGAGGAGGTTCGCGAAGCCGCGGACCTGATCGTGCTCTGGGGCTCGAACGCGCGCGAGGCGCACCCGATCTGGTTCCACCACGCCCTCAAGGCGGTGCACCGCGGCGCGAAGCTGATCGTCGTCGACCCGCGCCGCACGACCTCGGCGCAGTGGGCCGACCTCTGGCTCGGGATCGACGTCGGCACCGACATCGCGCTCGCGAACGCCGTCGGGCGGGAGATCATCCACGCGGGCCTCGTGAACGAGGAGTTCGTCGGCCGCGCGACCGAGGGCTTCGAGGCCTATCGCGAGTCGGTCGAGCCGTGGACGCTCGAGGAGGCCGAGCGCGTCACCGGCGTCCCCGCGGACGCGATCCGCGAGCTCGCGCATGCGTACGCGACCGCCGAGCGCGCGCAGCTCTGCTGGACGCTCGGCATCACCGAGCACCACAACGGGGTCGACAACGTCTTCTCGCTCATCAACCTCGCGCTCCTGACCGGCCACGTGGGGCGCTACGGCGCGGGCCTGCAGCCGCTGCGCGGTCAGAACAACGTGCAGGGCGGCGGCGACATGGGCGCGCTCCCGAACAAGCTGCCCGGCTTCGGCGACGTCGAGAACGACGCCGACCGTGCCCGCTTCGAGGCCGTGTGGGGAGTCGAGATCCCACCGCGGAACGGACTCCACCTCACCGGCATGTTCGAGGCGATGGAGCACGGCGACCTGCGCGCGCTCTACGTGATCGGCGAGAACCCGGCGCAGTCGGAGGCCGACCAGGGGCGGACGCGCCGCCTCCTCTCCGGGCTCGACCACCTCGTCGTCCAGGACATCTTCCTGACGAAGACGGCCGAGCTCGCCGACGTCGTCCTGCCCGCGTCGGCGACGGGGTCCGAGGTTGACGGCACCGTCACGTCGAGCGAGCGCCGCATCCAGCTCGTCCGCAAGGCGCTCGACCCGCCGGGCGAGGCGCGCGACGACATCGAGATCGTCTACGAGCTCGGCCGCCGGCTCGGCTACGACCTCGGCAGCCCGAAGCCGGAGGACGTCTGGAACGAGCTGCGCTCGCTCTCGGCGGCGCACCGGGGGATGAGCTACGCGCGGCTCGAGGAGCTCGGCGGCATCCAGTGGCCGTGCCCGGACGAGACGCACCCGGGCGAGCAGTTCCTGCACGGGCGACTGTGGGATCCGGTGGTCGCCAAGCGGGCGCCGTTCACTCCGGTGGTGGACGATCCGCCCGTGGACGTGCTCGACGGCGAGTTCCCGCTGCGGCTCACCACCGGCCGGCGGCTCGAGTCGTACAACACCGGTGTCCAGTCGGGCGGGTTCTCCTCGCCGCTCCATCGCAACGGCTCGGCGCTGCGGCTCGCGCCCGAGGACGGCGCCCGCTACGGCGTCGCCGACGGCGGCCGCGCGCGCGTCGTCTCGCGCCGCGGCGAGGTCGAGACCGGGGTCGTCTACGACGAGACGCTGCGCCCCGGGCTCGCGTTCATGAACCTCCACTTCCCGGACGAGGTGGAGACGAACGTGCTCACGATCGACGCGACCGACCCGAAGTCGGGCACCGCCGAGTTCAAGGCGACCGCGATCCGGGTCGAGGCCCTCGCCTGATGGATCTCCGCTTCCCGCTCGCCGAGCCGACGGAGGCCGAGCGCGCCGCGATCGACGCGGTCGTCGGGGCGCCGGGAAACGGCAACGGCCGGGTCGTCCGCGGCGACCGCCACCGACGCCACCTGCTGCTGCCCTCGCTGCGGGCCGCGCAGCGCCGCGTCGGCTGGGTGAGTGAAGGCGCGCTCGGCTACGCCTCGAGACGGCTCGACGTGCCGCCTGCGGACACGTACGGGGTCGCGAGCTTCTACGCGCTCCTTGCGCTCGACGAGCGCCCCGCGGAGGTGCTCCACGTCTGCACCGACCTCGCCTGCGCGCTTGCCGGCGCGGAGGTCCCGGACGGCGCGCATCCGTCTCCCTGCCTCGGCCTCTGCGAGCGCGCGCCCGCGTCGCTGCGCACGGTCGCGGGCGAGGCGCCGCGCGAGATCCAGCTGCCCGAGACCGGGCCGCCGCTGCCGCAGGCCGGGGAGGACGGCCTGCGCCTGCTGCGCCGGATCGGCGCCGGGCTCGACCCGACCTCGCTCGACGACTACCGCGCCCACGGTGGCTACGCCTCGCTGACGCGCGCGCTCGAGCTCGGCCCCGAGGGCGTGCGCCGCGAGGTCTCCGAGTCGAAGCTCCTCGGCCGCGGCGGCGCCGCGTTCCCGACGGGCACGAAGTGGGAGGCGGTCGCCCGCCAGGAGGCGTCCCCGCACTACCTCGTCTGCAATGCGGACGAGTCGGAGCCGGGCACGTTCAAGGACCGCGTCCTGATGGAGTCGGACCCGTTCGCGCTCGTCGAGGCGATGACGATCGCGGCGTACGCGACCGGCTGCGAGCGCGGCTTCGTCTACGTCCGCGCCGAGTACCCGCTCGCCCACGAGCGGCTCGAGGGTGCGTTCGCCCAGGCACGCGCGGCCGGGCTGCTCGGCGACGACGTGGCCGGCGCCGGCTTTGCGTTCGACATCGAGCTGCGGATCGGCGCGGGCGCCTACGTCTGCGGCGAGGAGACCGCGCTCTTCCAGTCGATCGAGGGCTATCGCGGCGAGCCGCGCAACAAGCCGCCGTTCCCGGTCGAGGTCGGCCTCTTCGGCCGCCCGACGGTCGTGAACAACGTCGAGACGCTCTTCAACGTCCTCGACGTCGTCGCCGAGGGCGGCGCTGCGTACGCCCGGACCGGCACGGAGGGGTCGACCGGGACGCGCCTCTTCTGCCTCTCCGGCCATGTCGAGCGCCCCGGCCTCTACGAGGTGCCGTTCGGGACGACGCTGCGCGCGCTGCTCGACCGGGCGGGCGCGCGGCCGGCGAAGGCGGTGCTGCTCGGCGGCGCGGCCGGCTCGTTCCTGCGGCCCGACCAGCTCGACCTGGAGCTGACCTTCGAGGCGGCGCGTGCGGCCGGCGCGACCCTCGGCTCGGGTGTCGTGATCGTCTACGACGAGTCCGCCGACCTCGTCGCCGCGGTGCTGCGGATCGCCGAGTTCTTCCGCGACGAGTCGTGCGGCCAGTGCGTGCCGTGCCGCGTCGGCACCGTGCGCCAGGAGGAGGCGCTGCACCGGCTCGCCTCGGGCGCGACGCTCGGCAACGAGCTGGAGACGCTCCAAGACCTCGCCCAGGTGATGCGCGACGCCTCGATCTGCGGCCTCGGCCAGACGGCCGCGAACGCCGTCCAGTCCGCCATCTCGAACCTCGACGTCCTCGTACCGGGAGGTGCCGCCCCGTGAGCGCCGTGTCCGTGTCCGCGCCGAAGAAGGTCGTGGAGTTGACCGTCGACGGCAAGGCCGTCCGCGTCACCGACGGCGCGACGATCCTCGACGCCTGCAAGCGCGCCGGGATCGAGACGCCGACGCTCTGCTACGGCGACACGCTGACGCCGGTGAACGTCTGCCGCGTCTGCGTCGTCGAGCTCGAAGGGTCGCGGACGCTCGTCCCCTCCTGCTCGCGCAAGGTCGAGGACGGGATGGTCGTCTCGACCGACTCGGAGCGCGTGCGCACGAGCCGGCGACTCGTCATGGAGCTGCTCGACTCCTCGGTCGACCTCTCGCTCGCGCCCGACGCGCAGCGCTACCTCGCCGACTACGACGCAAAGCCGGAGCGCTTCGGCCCCGACGCCGCGACCGTCGCCCAGGAGGTGAAGGTCGACAACGACCTCTACGTCCGCGACTACTCGAAGTGCATCCTCTGCTACCGCTGCGTCGAGGCGTGCGGCGTCGACCACCAGAACACGTTCGCGATCCACGTCGCCGGCCGCGGCTTCGGCGCGCACATCTCGACCGAGCTCGACGTGCCGCTGCCCGATTCGGCGTGCGTCTACTGCGGCAACTGCATCGCGGTCTGCCCCACGGGCGCGCTGATGTTCAAGAGCGAGCACGACATGCGCGCGGACGGCTCGTGGGACGAGTCGCGCCAGGAGGTCGTGCAGACGGTCTGCTCGTTCTGCGGGGTCGGCTGCAACCTCGAGCTGCACGTCCAGGACGGCGACATCGTGACGGTGTCCTCGCCCGACGACCACGACGTCACGCGCGGCAACCTCTGCGTCAAGGGCCGGTTCGGCTTCCAGTACGTCCAGAGCCGCGGCTGAGCTGTGGCGCGCGTCCAGATCCTCCGCTGGCAGGAGATCCCGTCGGTGGTGAAGGCGTTCGCCGAGGACGGCACGAGCGTCTCACGCCAGCTCGACCCGTGGTTCCAGCAGGAGATCGACCGGCAGGCGATGGCGGCGGGCCTCGTCGGCAGCGACGCGTACCTCGAGCAGTGGGCGTGGGACGCGGCCGAGGAGCGGCCGGGAACCGTCGAGGAGACCCTCGACGCGGTCGAGCGCGAGCTCGAGGAGCAGTTCGCGGAGCGGCGGTACCGGAAGCCAAGCTGACGGGCTGACAGGCTGCGGGTCTGCCGCAGGCCCGGTCTGTGCCTGCCCGGACGCCGTTGTCCGGCACTGCTGCGAGGGTGAGAGCATGATGGTGGTCGAGACTCCCCAGCAGCTCCTCGACGTCGAGGGATCCGACGCCGTCCTCACGTGGCGGTTCCACCAGCTCCGGCTCGCCGGCTACGACGAGGCCGCCGCGGGCGATCTCGCCGCCCGCGCCGACGTCGACCTGCACGTAGCGATCGACCTGCTCGAGCGCGGCTGCCCGCAGGCGCTCGCCTTCGAGATCCTGCTGTAGCCGAGGTCGACCGAGCCGCTCCGCGGCGCTCAGAGGAGGATGCGGATCGCGGTCTCGACCGGGCAGCCGCGGCGGAGGAGGTCGACCGCGCGGTGAAGGTCGACGTCGGAGCGGCGGCTGAGGACGAGCGCGTCCCAGGGCGCGTAGCCTGCGAGCTGCAGCTGGTCGGAGCGCCAGCGGCGCACCGGGTCGTGCTCGGTGACCTTCTCTGCGAGTGCGGCCGGGGACACGCGCTCACCGGAGCCGTTCGCTGACCCGTTGCGCCCGGGGCACGTGCTCCCAGACGGAGCCTCGGCACATCGGGCAGCTCTCGGGTGCCATGTGGGCGACGACGCCGTAGCCGCAGGCGGAGCAGGAGAACTCGAACCTCGGTTGCTCGAACAGCGCGGCCGCACCGCCCGCGCCTGCGAGCTTCACCCAGGAGGGGCTCGCGGGCGGGGAGACGGCCGTTGCTTTCACGTCGGGAGTCTCTGCCGAGCCGACTGCGGAGCCCACGTGCGAAACCACGCGATCTCGTGCGGGGAACTACGCGATGTGATTCCGGGGTCCCGTGCCCGGTGTGCGCCCCGGCGGCGGCGCGTCTGGAAAGCCCCTGCAAAACGCACACGGCCGTCGCCCTCGTGCCCGTCTCGGGCGCTGGCCCTGTCGGGCGGGCGACCGCCGAGATTCGGATACCATGCCGCCGCCGGAGGGGTGGCAGAGCGGTCGAATGCGGCGGTCTCGAAAACC
>DATFMW010000238.1:0-2022 GCA_035266765.1 Gaiellaceae bacterium
TCGCCGGTTCCGCTACCATTCCGCTCCGGCCGTAGGCCGCCTTTCTTATGAGCAACGTCATCGAGTCGATCGAGCGCGCCCAGCTGCGCACCGTGCCCCGTTTCAAGGCGGGCGACACCGTGCGCGTGCATTTCCAGGTGATCGAGGGCCAGCGCCGCCGCGTCCAGGTCTACGAGGGCGTCGTGATCAAGCGGCAGGGCTCCGGTGTCCGCGAGACCTTCACGGTGCGCAAGCAGTCGTTCGGCGTTGGCGTCGAGCGGACGTTCCCGCTCCACTCGCCGAAGATCGAGCGGATCGAGGTCGCCGCGATCGGCGACGTCAGCCGCGCGAAGCTCTACTACCTGCGCGGCCGCGTCGGCAAGAAGGCGCGCGTCCGCGAGCGGCGCTACGGTTCCGGCTCGGAGCTCCCGCAGACCGTCGTATCCACGCTCCAGGCGGCGGCGGAAGAGCCGCCGACCGAGGAGGCCGTCGAGACCGAGGCGCTCGAGACCGAAGCTGCCGTCGAGGCGGAGGCCGCGGTCGAGGAGTCCGCTCCGGTCGAGGCTGCCGACGAGCCGGTCGCCGACGAGGCCGAGGCTGCCGAGGCCGAGGCTTCGGCCGAGCGCTCGTAGCGCTTCGACTCGCTCGAACGCAGTACTCCGATCGAGGGATTTCCGCTCGGTCGCGCAAGTTCTGGGTCGACAACCTCTCTGTACCGGCGAGCAGGCGCGTTTTTCACTTGTCTTGAGAGGAGTCGATCGAATGAGAGTTGTCAGAACGCCGTTCGCCGTCGCGCTCGCGGCGACCTGTGCGGTCGCGTTGCCGGCTGCAGCGGCCGCCGCGAAACCGAAGGTCGCCGCGAAGCCGGTGACCGTCAGAGGCGTCGTCGTCGCGCGCCAGCAGGCACGGGGCACGCTCGTCGTCGCCACGGCGAAAGGCGCTGTCGCCACGCTGCGGACGAATGCGGCCCGCCGAGTCGGTGCGAAGGTCGCCGTGCGTGCGACCAGGCTCGCCGACGGCACCTACGGCGCGCGCTCGATCACCGGTCACGGCACCGCCCGGCGGGCGAAGGTGCACGGTGTCGTCGTCTCGTCGGCGAAGGGACGCCTCGTCCTGTCGGCCGGAGGAAGCGTCTTCTCGGTCAGCCGGAGACGCGTGCTTTCCGCCGTCGGCGCGAGTGGCGGCCCGCAGCCCGGCTCGGTCGTCAACGCATCGCTGACGATCAACTCGTCGAGCGGCACCGTCGCCGAGTCCAAGGTGCAGCAGGTCGGTCGGGCGTCGCTCGTCTCACTCGACGGGACGATCTCCTCGCTCGCGTCCGGCTCGCTCGTGCTCACCGCCGATGCGGGCTCGCTGACGACGGTCGCGATCCCGTCCAGCATCGTGCTTCCGTCGACGATCGCCGCAGGCGATCGCGTCGAGCTGCTCGCGCAGTTCGCCTCCGGCGCGTTCACGCTCGTCTCGATTCAGGACGACCACGCAGCGGCGAGCTCCGGCTCCGGTACGACCGGCACGACGGGGACGACCGGCACGGCCGGTACGACGGGCACGACCGGCAGCGGCAACTCGGGCGGCGAGCAGGCGAACGTGGAGGCGGAAGGCGTGGTCACGGCCGTCTCGTCCACGTCCCTGTCGGTTCAGGGTGAGCACGCGAGCCCGGTCAACTTCGCGGTCCCGGCCGGCTTCGACGTCTCGGGCGTGCAGGTCGGCGCGCGCGTGGATGCGAAGGGCACCCTCGCGGCGGACGGGACGATCACGCTCGCCCGGCTCGAGGTGCAGAACGCGCACGAGGGCAACGGCGCGAACGCCGACGTCAAGGTCGAGGGCACGGTCTCGGCACTCGACGCCGGGTCGCTCACCATCACGTCTGCCGAGGGCGGCTCGCCCGTCAGGTTCACGATCCCCTCCGGCTTCGACGTCTCCGGGATCGCCGTCGGCGACACCGTCGACGCGAAGGGCGTCGCGAACGCAGACGGCTCCGTCACTCTTGCGCAGCTCGACGCGAAGGGCGCCGGCGACCAGGGCTCCTCGGGCGACCAGGGC
>DATFMW010000239.1:0-5005 GCA_035266765.1 Gaiellaceae bacterium
ACGCCCTCCCACATCAGGTTCGAGCCGGCGTCGTCGTGGAGCACCGGCGCCTCGGCGTCCTGGGCGCGGCGCGCGTCCACGACCGTGCCGAGCGGCTCGTAGTCGACCTCGACGAGCTCGGAGGCGTCGCGGGCAAGCTCGCGCGTCTCGGCGACGACGGCCACGACCGCCTCGCCGACGTAGCGCACCTTGCCGACCGCGAGCGCGTAGTCCTTGAGGTGCGCGCCCGGCGGGGACGAGAGCTGGAAGAACGGATCGGTGAGGGCCGCGACTTCCTCGCCGGTGAGCGTCCCGTAGACGCCCTTGATCTCCTCGGCCTTCGAGACGTCGATCGAGGCGATGTGCGCGTGCGCGTACGGCGAGCGGACGAAGTGGATGTAGCCCATCCCGTGCCGCTTGACGTCGTCGACGAAGAGGCCCTCGCCCTGCAGGAGCCGCTTGTCCTCCTTGCGCGGGACGCTCTGGCCGGCCCAGCCCTTCTGGACCTCGACGCGCTCGGGGGTGACGGTGGTGGAGCTCATCTCGCCACCGCCTTGACGGCCTCGATGATGTTCCAGTAGCCGGTGCAGCGGCAGATGTTGCCCTGGAGCGCCTTCTTGATCTCGGCCTCGGACGGGCTCGGGTTGGCGCGCAACAGCGCGGTCGCGCTCATCAGCATCCCGGGCGTGCAGTAGCCGCACTGGAGCGCGTGATGCTCGCGGAACGACTGCTGGAGCACGCTCAGCTCGTCGCCGGAGGCGAGGCCCTCGACGGTCTCGATCGTGGCCCCGTCCGCCTGGACGGCGAGCATCATGCAGCTCTTCACGAGCGAGCCGTCGACGATCACCGAGCAGGCGCCGCAGTTGCCGGTGTCGCAGCCGATATGGCTGCCGGTCAGGTCGAGGTCGTCGCGGACGAAGTGGATCAGGAGCTTCCGCGCCTCGACCTCGCGCTCGTACGTCGTACCGTTGATCGTGACCGTAATCGCCCGCGAGGACGAGCCGGTCGCCGCGTTGTCGGACATCAGCCTCCTGCTCGCTCGGCGGCCTCGGCTGCGGCGCGCGCCGCCAGAACCTCGGCCAGGTGGATCCGGTACTCACTCGACGCGTGGACGTCGGAGGGCGGCATCAGGTTCGCCGCGCGCACGGCCTCGGCCACCGCGTCCGCCTCGGCGGAGGCGGGCTCGACCAGCACCGGTATCGCGTCGACGCAGCCGAGCGCGACCCGGACGGCGCCGTCGGAGACGCTCGCGGCCGCGTTGACGATGCAGGTGCCGTCCGTGCCGAGCGTGACGGCGGCGAAGCCGTCGCCCTTGCCGGCGGGAATCGTGATCTTCGTCAGCAGCTCGCCCGGCCCGACCGCGGTGAGGTAGACACCGAGGAAGAAGTCGGCGGCCGGCACCTCGCGCTCGCCGCCCGCGCCGAGGATGGTCATCCGTGCGCCGGTCGCGACCATCAGCGGCGGCAGGTGGTTCGTCGGGTCGTTCGAGCAGAGGTTGCCGCCGATCGTGCCGCGGTTGCGCACCTGGACGTCGGCGATCGTGGCGCAGACTTCGGCCAGGATCGGGCGGGCCTTCGCCTCGGCGGAGGCGACGATCTCGGCGTACGTCGTCATCGCACCGATCGTCAGCGTCCCGTCGCCGGCGAGCTCGATCCCCTTCAGCTCGTCGAGCCCGTTCAGGTCGATGAGGGCGTCGGGCGAGGCGGCCCGCGCTTTCATCACGCTGATCAGCGTCTGCCCGCCGGCGAGTGCGCGGGCACCGTCGTTCGCGGCGAGAAGCGCCAGGGCCTCGGCGACCGAGGCGGGCTTCGCATATTCGACCTCGCGCAGCAGCACGAGCACGATCCTATGCACGCCGCGTGCCTCTTTGCAAGCGGGATTTTATTTTTTGCCAGATCCACCCTCGCCACACCGGGTGCCTGGCACCTTCGCGACGAAAGAATCACGGGCCGCCCAACCATGCGGGGCAACCGCCACGAGAGCGTCACGGGCCCACGTCGCGGTGCGAGGCACGGATGCGACGCGCGTGTGACGAGAGTGCGTCTAGCCGCCGGAGGCGGGCTCGGGCTCGGCGTGGATCCGGAGGCGCGAGTCCTTGAGGCGACCGCCGCCGCGGCCCGCGCGGACGGCGAGGATCTCGGCGAGCATCGAGAGCGCCGTCTCGGCCGGCGACTCCGCACCGATGTCCAGCCCGGCCGGACCGGCGATCCGGTCGAGGTCGGCGTCGGCGACGCCTTCCTCGCGCAGCCGTTCCCGACGCCGCTCCTGGTTGCGGCGGGAGCCGAGCGCACCGACGTAGAACGCCTCGGTCGCGAGCGCCCCGGTGAGCGCGGGCAGGTCGAACTTGTCGTCGTGGGTGAGCACGAGGACGGCCGTGCCGACATCGGGCTGAACCTGCGCGAGCGCCTCGTCGGGCCAGGCGACGAGGATCTCGTCCGCGCTCGGGATGCGCTCACGGGTGGCGAACCGGGCGCGCGCATCGGCGACGATCGTCGTCCAGCCGAGCATCTTCGCCGCCCGGCACAGCGTCTCCGCGGTATCGACGGCACCGATCACGAGCAGCCGCGGCGGCGGCCCGTAGACGTCGGCGAACACCGTCCGGCCGTCCGCCTCGAGCACGTGGCCGCGGCCGCGGCGAAGGGCATCGGACGCGAGCGCGGCGAGCTCTGCCGGGCCGTTCCCGGTCGTCGAGCCGTCCTCGCGCACGAGCAGCTTCGCGCCCGTGTCCGGCCCGGCGACGACGGTCAGGACGACGGCGCGGTCGCCCGACTCGACGATCGCGCGCAGCTCGTCGAAGAGTGTCATCGCCGCCCCATCCAGCCTACGCGGGTCTCACTCGAGCGGCTCGACGAAGACGTCGATCTCGCCGCCGCAGGGCAGGCCGACGGTGAGCGCCATGTCATCGGTGATCCCGTACGTGAGCAGCCGCGGCTCACCGCCCGCGAGCACCTCCTGCGCGGCGAGGACGACATCCGTCTCGACGCAGCCGCCGGAGACGGAGCCGGCGAGCTCGCCGCTCTCGCTCACGACGAGCTTCGAGCCGACGGGGCGGGGCGACGAGCGCCGCGTGGCGACGACCGTCGCGAGCGCGATGCGCTTGCCGTCGGCGCGCCAGCGGTCGATGTCGGACAGCAGTTCCTTCACGCAGACAATGTATCCGAGGGGAACCTGCCGTCCCGTTGCTCCGCAACGGGACGAGTCGGGCGAGCGTGGCGTGGCGGCGATGTCGTGCTGAGGAGAGCGCGGTCTCCTCAGCACGGGAGTGAGCGCACTCGCCCAAGAGTGGATCCGGAAGGAATCGCGGTGCCGTCGCGGGGCGGCCACGCAGCTGGCAACCGTTCAGGCCTCGGGCTAACGCAGCCGCAGGCGCGTTAGAACGAGCCGAACCAGCGGGTGCGCCGGGACAGGCAACCCGTCCAGATCGTTCTTGGTCGACCGCGCTCCCGTCCGCGGAGGGGCGATCGCGCTCGCCCCGCAGCGCCACCCACACCCCGCCACGCGCGCCTCCCCGGCGGAAGTCGCAGACTTCCGCCGGCCCGACTAGCGGCCGAGGTAGGCCTTGCGGAGGTTCTCGTCCTCGCGCAGGTCGGCGGCCTTGCCCTCGAGCACGAGCCGGCCGGTGGAGAGGACGTAGCCGCGGTCGGCGATCGAGAGCGAGACGTTCGCGTTCTGCTCGACGATCAGCATCGCGACGCCCGACTGGTGCACCTGCTGGATGATCTCGAAGCTCCGCTCGACGAGGATCGGCGCGAGCCCCATCGACGGCTCGTCCATCAGCAGCAACTTCGGCTTCGCCATCAGCGCGCGCCCCATCGCGACCATCTGCTGTTCGCCGCCGGAGAGCGTCCCCGCGAGCTGGACGCGACGTTCGTAGAGGAGCGGGAACAGCGCGTAGACGCGGTCGAAGTCCTCCTTGGAGCCGCCGCCGTGCAGGTACGCACCCATCTGGAGGTTCTCGAGCACCGTCATCGGCGCGAACAGGCGCCGGTTCTCGGGAACGATCGCCATCCCCTTGCGGATCCGGTAGCTCGTCTGCCGCTTCGTCACGTCCTCGCCGGCGAAGCGGACCGACCCGTTCCGCGGCTGGACGATGCCGAGGATCGTCTTCAGCGTCGTCGACTTCCCCGAGGCGTTGCCGCCGAGCAGGCACACGAGCTCGCCCGGCATGACGTGCAGGCTCAGCTGCTGGAGGATGTGGATCTGCCCGTAGTAGGTGTCGACCGCGTCGAGCCGGAGCAGGGCCTCCGCCTGGGTGCCGTTGCCGTCGCTCACTTCGTCACCGTCGCGGACGTGCCGAGGTACGCCTCGACGACCCGCGGGCTCGTGGCCACCTGCTCGAACGTCCCCTCCGCGATCTTCACGCCGTGGTCGAGCGCGACGACGCGGTCGGAGATGCCCTCGACCACGTGCATGTCGTGCTCGATCACGAGGATCGTGTATCCGGCCTCCGTGCGGAGACGCGCGATCAGCTCGGTGATCTCGTGCGTCTCGACGGGATTCATGCCCGCGGCCGGCTCGTCGAGGAGCAGCAACCGCGGCTTCGTCGCCGTCGCGCGCGCGATCTCGAGCCGGCGCCGGTTCGCGTACGAGAGGCTGTAGGCGGGCTGGTCCCAGCGGTATCCCATCAGCCGCTGGCCGAAGAACGAGAGCCTGTCCTCCGCGAGCCGGGCGATCTCCCGCTCCTCGCGCCGCATCCCCGGCGTGCGCAGGATCGACCGCCAGATACCCGCCTTCGTGTGCGAGTAGGCGGCCGCCATCACGTTCTCCTTCACCGTCATGTTCAGGAACAGGCGCAGCGTCTGGAACGTGCGCGAGATCCCGCGGGCGGTGATCTCGTGCGGCTCGAGCCCGACGAGGCTCTGCCCCTCGAACACGAGATCGCCGGAGTCCGGCGGATAGACGCCGGTGATGAGATTGAAAAGCGTCGTCTTGCCGGCGCCGTTCGGGCCGATCACGCTCACGATCTCGCCCTCGTCCACGTGCAGGTCGAGCGCGTCGATCACGGTCAGGCCGCCGAACCGCTTGG
>DATFMW010000240.1:0-2118 GCA_035266765.1 Gaiellaceae bacterium
CGTGCGCTCGAGCTCCTCGACCTCGACGCCGTGCGCCGCGACCAGGAAGCTCGCCGCGAGCGCGGCGACCCGAAGCAGCTCGGGGTCGGCTTCTCGACCTACGTCGAGATGTGCGGGCTCGCCCCGTCCCGGATCCTCGGCGCGATCCGCTACGGCGCCGGCGGCTGGGACACGGCCACGATCCGGTGCCTCCCGACCGGGACGGTGCAGGTGCTCACGGGCACCTCGCCGCACGGGCAGGGCCATGAGACGGCGTGGTCGCAGATCGTCGCCGACCGGCTCGGCTACGGCGTGGACGAGATCGAGGTGCTCCACGGCGACACCGCTGTGACTCCGCTCGGCATGGACACCTACGGCAGCCGCAGCCTCGCCGTCGGCGGCGTCGCGCTCTACTACGCCTGCGAGCGGATCGTCGAGAAGGCGACGAAGATCGCCGCCCACCGCCTGGGCGTCGACGCGTTGCAGGTCGAGCACGTCCAGGGCCGCTTCGTCGGGCCGGACGACTCGGTGACGCTGAAGGAGCTGTCGTTCTCGGCGTGGACGGCGCACGACCTGCCGGACGGGATGGAGCCCGGCCTCGAGGCGACCTACGTCTACGACCCGCCGAACTTCTCGTGGCCGGCCGGGGCGCACGTCGCGATCGTCGAGGTCGACACCGAGACCGGCGCGGTGGAGCTCGTCCGCTATGTCGCGGTCGACGACGTCGGCACGGTGGTGAACCCGACGATCGTCGAGGGGCAGATCCACGGCGGCCTCGCGCAGGGCGTCGCGCAGGCGCTCTACGAGGAGGCGGTGTACGACGACGACGGCAACCTGCTCACCGCGAACATGACGACGTACCTCGTCCCGTCCGCGGCGGAGCTGCCGCGCTGGGAGCTCGACCGGACGGAGACTCCGAGCCCGACGAATCCGCTCGGCGTGAAGGGCGTGGGGGAGACGGGTGCGATCGCGTCGCCCGCGGCGGTGATGAACGCCGTCGTCGATGCGCTTGCGGCGGACGGGGTGACGAACGTCGACATGCCCGCGACACCCGAGCGAGTCTGGCGCGTCCTCCAGGAGGTGGGAGCATGATCCCGGCAGCGTTCGACTACGAGATCGCCGAGTCGCTCGAGCACGCCGTCTCGCTGCTCGGCGATCGGGAGGACGCGAAGCTGCTCGCGGGCGGCCACTCGCTGCTGCCTCTGCTCAGGCTCCGCGCCGTGCGTCCGTCGCTGCTCGTCGACGTCGGCCGGCTCGAGGATCTCTCCTACGTCCGTGACGCCGGCGACACGATCGCGATCGGGGCGCTCACGCGCCACCACGACGTCGCGACCGCGCCGCTGCTCCAGGAGCACAACCCGCTCGTGTCGACCGCGGCGGGCCTGATCGGCGATCCGCAGGTGCGCCACAGGGGCACGATCGGCGGCTCGCTCGCGCATGGCGATCCCGCCTCCGACCTGCCTGCGGTGCTGCTCGCACTCGACGGCGAGGTCGACGTCACGGGGCCCGGCGGCGTCCGCACGGTGGCGGCGGCGGACTTCTTCACGGGCGTCTTCCAGACGGCCGCGGGGCCGCAGGAGATCGTCGCGGAGGTGCGGGTGCCGAAGCTGACCGGCGACCACATGTGGAGCTTCACGAAGTTCCACCGGCGCGCGCAGGACTGGGCCACCGTCGGGGTCGCGGCCGTCGCCCGGCGTGCGAGCGGCGGCGTTGCCGACGCCGCGATCGCGCTCGTGAACATGGGCGCGACCCCGCTGCGGGCGTCGGCCGCCGAGGCGGCGTGGAACGCGGGTGCCGCCGATCCCGGTGCGGCCGCCGACGAGGGGACCGAGCCCGGGTCCGACACGAACGCGAGCGCCGGGTACCGGCGCCATCTCGCACGCGTGCTCGTCCGGCGGGCGATCGCAGAGGCGACAGCCCGGTAACTGGCGGGTCTCGACCGAGCCGTCGCCCCGATCCCGAGAGGGCGGGCGGCGGCTCGGCCCGCACCTCCGTGCGATCCCCGATGGCCAGGTCGGCGGGGCGTCCGACCGTTGTCTTCAAACGGGGTCGCAGCAGAACAAGGAGGCGAGGCGAATGCGACTCAGGCACTGGCTCCTTCTTGCGGTCGCCGCGACGGTGTCCTCGCTGGCGGCAGCT
>DATFMW010000241.1:0-2474 GCA_035266765.1 Gaiellaceae bacterium
ACGCGATCCTCGGCGTCTCGCTCGCGACCGCGAAGGCGGCCGCCGCGGACGCCGGTCAGTCGCTCTTCCGCTACCTCGGCGGGGACGAGGCGACGACGCTGCCGGTGCCGATGATGAACGTGATCAACGGCGGTGTGCACGCCGCGAACTCGATCGACCTGCAGGAGTTCATGGTCGTCCCGGTCGGTGCAGGCTCGTTCGCGGAAGGCCTTCGGATCGGCGCCGAGGTGTACCACGCGCTGAAGAAGGTGCTGGCGGAGCAGGGTCTCGCGACCGCGGTGGGCGACGAGGGCGGCTTCGCGCCCGACCTGCCGTCGAGCGAGGCCGCGATCCAGGCGATCCTCGACGCCGCAGAGCGGGTCGGCCACCGCGACCAGGTTGCGATCGCGCTCGACCCCGCCTCGAGCGAGTTCTTCTCGGACGGCCTCTACCGCTTCGAGGGCCGCGAGGTGGAGCCTGCTGCGATGGCCGACTTCTACGCCGACCTCGCCGACCGCTTCCCGATCATCTCGCTCGAGGACGGCAACGCCGAGGACGACTGGGACGGCTGGCGTATCGTCACCGAGCGGCTCGGCGACCGGCTCCAGCTCGTCGGCGACGACGTCTTCGTCACGAACCCGGCGCGCCTGCGCGAGGGGATCGAGCGCGGCGTCGCCAACTCGATCCTCGTCAAGGTCAACCAGATCGGGACGCTCACAGAGACGATCGAGGCGGTGCGGCTCGCTCAGGCGAGCGACTACACCGCAGTGATGTCGCACCGCTCGGGCGAGACCGAGGACGCGACGATCGCCGACCTCGCCGTCGCGCTCGGCACCGGCCAGATCAAGACCGGTGCGCCCGCCCGCTCGGACCGCGTGGCGAAGTACAACCAGCTGCTCCGGATCGAGGAGGAGCTCGGCAGCCGCGCCGTCTACCCGGGCCGGAACGCGTTCCCGCTCGCAGCGTCTCGCTGACCCCCTCTCGCTAGTCTGAGCGGCGTGGTGGAACAGCGCCGGACGAAGATCGTCGCGACGCTCGGGCCCGCGTCGGATTCGGCGGAGCGGCTGCGGGCGCTGATCGGCGCGGGCGTGGACGCGGTACGGCTCAACCTCTCGCACGGAACGCACGAAGGGCATTCCCAGCGGGCGTGGCTCGTGCGGGAGATCGCGGCTGAGCTGGGCCGCCCGATCGCGCTGATCGCCGACCTGCAGGGCCCGAAGCTGCGTATCGGCGAGCTCCAGCAGCCCGTCGTGCTGCACAAGGGCGAGGAGATCGTCGTCTGCGCCGAGGAGCTTGCGACCGAGGGGGAGCTGCCGATCGCGCCCGCGGTGATCGGGGACGTGCTGGAGCCGGGTCACGACGTGCTGATCGACGACGGGCTCGTGCGGCTGCGGGTGGAGGAGGTGGCTGCGGGACGGGCCCGCTGCGCCGTCCTCGTCGGCGGCCGGATCACCTCGCACAAGGGCGTGAACCTGCCGGGCGTGCCGATCCCGATCCCGTCCCTGACACGGAAGGACCTCGCCGACCTGGACTGGGCGCTCGCGACCGGCGTCGACTTCGTCGCGCTGTCGTTCGTGCGCTCAGCGGCGGACGTGCGCGACCTGCGCGCGCTGATCGAGCAGGCCGGCTCGAAGGCGCACGTGATCGCGAAGATCGAGAAGTCCGAGGCGGTCGACGTGCTCGACGACGTGCTCGCCGAGACGGACGCGGTCATGGTCGCGCGCGGCGACCTCGGCGTGGAGGTCGGGCCGGCGCTCGTGCCGTTGCTCCAGAAGCGGATCATCCACGCTGCGCTCGAGCGCGGAAAGCCCGTCATCACCGCCACCCAGATGCTCGAGTCGATGGTGCACTCCGCCGAGCCCACGCGCGCCGAGGCATCGGACGTCGCGAACGCGATCCTCGACGGCACCTCCGCCGTGATGCTCTCCGGCGAGACCGCGGTCGGCGAGTACCCGGTCGAGGCGGTCGCCTATATGGACCGGATCGCCCGGGCGGTCGAGCCGAGCATGGACTACCGGCACGAGCTGCCCGAGGCGGCCGACGACCCGACGATCGGACAGGCGATGTCGAACGCCGCCTGCGACCTCGCAGAGGCGCTGCGGGCGGCGGCGATCCTCGTCCCCACCTTCACGGGCCGCACGGCGAGCGCGGTCGCACGGCTCCGCCCGCGCCGCCCGATCATCGCGCTCACGCACATCGACTGGGCGTTGCGCCAGCTCACGCTCGAGTGGGGCGTGACACCGCTCATGATCCCGGAGGCCGGCGACGTGGACGAGCTCTGGGGCGAGGCGATCGCGGCCGTGCGCGAGTCGGGCCTGATCGCGGCCGGCGACCGGATCGTGATCACCGCCGGCACCGCCGTGAACATTCCCGGCTCGACGAACGTGATCAAGGTCGACATCGCCTAGTGCGGCGTCTCCCGACGTTGCACCGGGAACCGGCGTCCCTCGACGCCGCACGAACCGGCCGCTCCGCGGCCGGGATGGCCTTCGGCT
>DATFMW010000242.1:0-2892 GCA_035266765.1 Gaiellaceae bacterium
AGCATCACGACCTTCACGTCCGGGTAGCGCACCCGGATCTGCTCCAGGCACTGCAGGCCGTCCATCTTCGGCATCCGGATGTCGAGCAGGACGACGTCGGGATTCGTCTGCTTGACGAGCGGCATGACCTGTGCGCCCGTCGTCGCCTCCCCGACGACCTCCATCTCGTCCTCGTCGTCGAGCGCTCGGTGGATACCGGAGACCATCAGGCGGTGGTCGTCCGCGATCAGGACCTTCAGCTTCATCTCCCCAAACCTCCAGCCTTCGAACTGCGTGGATGCCACCCGACCGCACAGGCCCGGTGGATTTCGATCCCTTCGAACCTCGACTTGCCGGTCATGACGGCAGCATCAGCCCCCGCGAAGGTCGCAAGGTGACGCTCCGCGCACGGTTTTGCGACGGTCCTGTCACCGAACGGGAGGACGGCGAGCGGGCGGGACCGGTCGATCCGGCCCGCCGGCCCCGACGATCGTCCGTGTCGCCGCCCGCGTACGGGAGCGACGCTGGCAGCGTGGGCCGGCGGCTTCACCGGCTGGGCACGGCACTCCTCGTGGCAGGAGCGCTGGCGCTGGCGTGGTCGGTGGTCGTCTGGCGCTGGCAGGACCCGGCCACGCTCGCGTACACGACCTACGAGCAGCACCGGCTTTCCCACCGGCTCGCCGTCGTCGCCGCGGCCGCCGCGGCCGAGCCGATCTCGCCTTCGCCGCAGGCGCTCGCCGCGGTCGCACACCGTTTCCGCCGCTCCGCGAAGCCGGGCGATCCGATCGGGCGGCTCACCGTCCCCCGGCTCGGCATCTCCTACGTGATCGTCGAGGGAACGGAGACGTCGTCACTGCGGCTCGGCCCCGGGCGCGACGAGCGCTCGTTCATGCCCGGCGAGGGGAACCTCGTCTACATCGCCGGGCACCGGACGACGTTCTCGGCTCCCTTCGCGCACATCGACGCGTTCCGTCGAGGCGACGTCATCCGGGTCACGATGCCCTACGCGACGTTCACGTACGTCGTCACCGGGCACACGATCGTCGCGGCGGACGACCTGGCCGTGCTCCGGCCGCGCCGCTCCGACGTGCTCGCGCTCCAGGCATGCCACCCGCGCTTCTTCGCCACGCAGCGGTACATCGTCTGGGCACGCCTGCGCTCCGCCGTCACACCCCGCGGCCCGGTGGCCATCCCCGCGTCGGCCTCCGTCCGCACACCGGCAAGGCGCCACCACAGGTTGACGCCGTCCGCGGCCGGAGCAACGATGCCCGCAGGTTGACCGACAGTGACGACCAGGCGGCGAAACGAGCGGACGGCCTCGTCGAGGTCGGTCTCGACCTCCACGACGGCCCGCTCCAGGACGCCGCCTTTCTCGTCGGCCACGCGCGCGCGCTGCGGGACGACCTCACGACCGGCCGGCCCGCCGAAGAGCTGGTCGTCGCCGTCGAGATGCTGCACGACGTCACGGTCGAGCTGGAGCGGAGGCTGCGGACGCTCGCCGAGGCGCTCGTTTCGCAGCGGAAGATCGACCCGCCGTTCCGGAGCGAGATCGAGGCGACCATCACCCGCTTCAGCCGGCGGTCGGGGCTCGCCGTCGAGCTCACCGGGAGCGGGCCACTCGACGAGCTGCCACGCGACGTCCGTCACACGCTCGTCCACGTCGTCGCGGAAGCGCTCGAGAACGTGCGCCGCCACAGCGATGCCTCGCACGTATGGATCGACGCGCGCACAGCCGACGGTGCCGTCCGGCTCGAGGTGCGGGACGACGGTGCCGGCTTCTCTCCTGCCGAGCACGGCGGACGGTTGGGGCTGAACGGGATGGCCGAGCGGATGCGACGCCACGGCGGCAGGCTCGAGATCGATTCGTCGCCCGGAGAAGGTACCTCCGTGCAGGCTCTGCTGCCCGCCTAACCGGCGCCGCAGTCCTACTCGCTGTCCGGCCGGGCCAGGTTGTGCCCGTAGGCGTAGCGCGCGGCCTCGGTGCGGTTCCTGACGCCGAGCTTCCGATAGATGTTCGTCAGATGGAACTTGACCGTCTGCTCGGTCACGCACAGCTCACGCCCGATCGCCGGGTTGGACAAGCCGCGCGCAACTGCCCGCAGGATCGTCAACTCCCGCTCGGTCAGACCGGCCGTACGCACCTCCGTCTCGACCGCCGATTCCGTCAGGCCCACGGCGTGATACACGCTGCCCTCGACGGCCTGCCGCAACGCCGCCGGAATGTCTCGCGGGTTGATCGTCTTCACGATGTACCCCGAGGCTCCGCGTAGGAGGGCGGCCTGGATTCGCTCCGGGTCGCTCTGAACGGAGAGCATCACGATCTTCACGTCGGGGTGACGCTCCCGGATCTGTTCGAGGCACCGGCGCCCGTCCGGGTTCGAGAGCCGGACGTCGAGCAGCACGACGTCCGGACGGGTCTCGTCGACGAGCGGAAGCACGTCGGCGCCGTTGTACACCTCACCGACGATCTCGATCTCGTCGTCGTCCTCGAGCGCACGCCGGATGCCGGAGATGATCAGCCGGTTGGCGTCGGCGACCACCACGCGCAGGACACGAGGGTTGCGGCCTGGATTCTCCCGGTCGGCGCCCTTGCGGCGTTCCGCCCCGGGCGCCGACGGATCCCGTCCGCGCGCCATCGCACCCACACTAGGCCTCGCCGCCGACGCGATTCGCCGTCACCCGCGTCGGGATCGTGACCCGCGCCGGGGCCGAAAGCGCCCGCGGGGCGAGATGCCTGCCGCTCTCCCGGAGGAGCTCGAGACGGACGGTGTGACGGCCGGGCGCGAGCCGGCGGAGAACGGCCCGGCCGGCGAGCCGCGAAACGGCGGCGCGCCTACCGTCGACGTAGACGACCCAGTAGCCGGAGACACGGCTTGCGATCTTGACCCGCTTCGCCGCGACCGCGTGCCGGTT
>DATFMW010000243.1:0-3027 GCA_035266765.1 Gaiellaceae bacterium
CGCCGAACTCGATCCTCGTCGCGCCCGCGTCGAGCAGCGCCCTCGCCTGGCGGGCGACATCCACGGGCGTCCCGGCGAGGACGAACTTCTCGACGGGCGGCAGCTGGCCCGGGCGCAGCTCGAGCGTCGGATCGAGCTCGCCGACGACCTCGAGGTACATCTCGGTGGCGACCGCGGCGCGCGCCCGAGCCGCGGCGCCGTCCTCGTCGACAACGGTCACCGCCCCCACGACCACTCCGACGCCGGGCTCTCCGATCCAGCGCCGCATGAGGCGAACCATCTCGGGGTTCGCGGTCCCGCCGATCTTCACCTCGCGCGCGACCCCGGCGGCGAACCGTGCCGCCCGCGGACGCCACGTGCCGATCATGATCGGCACCTCGGAACGCAGAGGCGGATAGGCGAGACCGGCACCCGGGGCGAGCGAGAAGCGGCGGCCGGAGAAGCCGCTGTGATCGCCGGCGAGCAGCCGCCGGACGATCTCGACAGCCTCGCGCAGCCGGGTGAGAGGGCGTCCGTCCTCGAGACCCACCTGGTCGAGCCAGGCCCCTGCGACGATCCCGACGTACGCCCGGCCGCCCGAGGCAAGATCGAGCGCCGCCGTCTGGCCGGCGATCTCGACCGGGTGGAGGGTCTGCGGGTTCAGCGCTCCGGGGCCGAGCCGGACCCGCTCGGTCTCGCGCGCGAGCATGAGCAGCGGGAAGATCGCCGGCTGATAGAAGAGATCGTGGAAGACCGAGAGCACGTCGAAGCCCGCGGCCTCGGCGCGGCGGCCGATCGCGACGTACTCCTCGACGGCCTTGTCGGACTGCAGCCCGAGTCCGAGCTCGAACTCGCTCAGGTCAGGTCCTCTGTCGTGAGCAGCCGCTCGCCGATCCGCTCGATGCGCATCACCAGCCGCTCCTCCGGATCGGGGCAACAGACGAGCGTGTCGAGCTCGAGCCAGTCCTCGTCGGGCAGGCGCCGCTGCTTCGCCGGCAGGAGCGGTAGCACCGACTGGAGCGCGTAGAGGCAGAAGTGCCGCCCCGCCGGAATCCGGACGCGACTCGACTCGGTGAGCTCGAAGTAGTCGCCGACCTCGAGTCCGCAGACCGATCGTCCCTCGATCCGATCGACGGTGACCCGCAGGTCGTAGAGACGCATCTCGGTCATCAGTAGACCGTCTCGGTCGTGAAGCCCACGGCGATCGCCGGCATGTCGCTGTCATTGCGCATCGTGTGCGGATGCGAGGAGGGCCAGACGACACAGGACCCCTCGGCCAGGAGGTGGTCGACGCCGTCGACCACGAGCACGAGCTCCCCCTGGGCCATGTACGCGACGTCGATGCCGGCGTGCGTGATCGAGTCGTCGAAGCTCGACCGGGGTGCGAAGAAGGCGACGAGCAGCTCGAGGTTCGAGCCCGGAACGCGGAACGCCGAGAACTCGACGCCGGCACCGCGCGAGCCGCGGGTCGCGGGCTCGACGAAGCGCGGGGTCGACTGCCGCAACGAGTAGCCGAGCAGCGAGGCGACGTCGTGGCCGAGCGCCTGCGCGACGAGCGCCAGACGACCGAGAGCGATGTCCGACTCGCCGCGCTCGACCGCCCCGAGGAAGGAGGCGGAGATGCCCGCGCTGGCGGCGAGCGCACGCACCGACAGGCCGCGCTGGACACGCAGCCGCCGGATCACGTCTCCGACCTGGGGCACCCCTGTCGACATCGCCCCAGACTCGGCCCAGAAGGGCTCCGTCTCGGGCGTCCGCTCGGCCTCCTGCGCCACCGGGCGAGCATATGCCACCGGGGCGAGGTCTTCCCGCCGCTTGCGCTTGGGCGAAATATCGGTCAATGTTCCGACATTCTGGGCCGCAGAGGCCTGCGCTTCAAGTGATCGAGGAGGAGGTCGGAGGTGTCGAAGTCGAAGAGAGGAAGAACCGCGCTGGTCGTGGTCGTCACAGCCGTCGCGGCGCTCGCACTCGCCGCGGCAGGCGCCGCGAGGACGGTGGCGAGCCCCGCGACGGCAGGAGCTGCAGGGCAGTCGAGGACAGCGCTCGCCGCCAAGAAGTGTTCGTTCAACCTCAGGATCGGAGACGTGCTCCCGTTCACGGGCGACCTCGCGCCGTACGGCGGCAATCTCGACAAGGCCGTCAAGCTCGCGGTGAGCGTCCAGAATGCGGCGCTGAAGAAGCTCGGGCTCGCGAAGAGGGTCACGGTGAAGCTCGTCGATTCGCAGGACGGGCAGTCGCAGGCATCCGCGTCGGTCGAGGCCGCGAAGAAGGAGATCAACGAGCACGTGGACGTCGTGATCGGCGAGATGGCGTCGAGCGCGACGATCCCGATGGCCCAGTCGGTCACGATCCCCGACCACGTCGTCCTGATCTCGCCGACCTCGAGCGCGCCGCAGCTCACGAGCCTGAAGGACCACGGCTACGTCTGGCGCACCTATCCCTCAGACGCGCTCCAGGGCAAGGTGCTCGCACAGGCGGCCATCCAGCAGTTCGGCAAGGGCGCCGTCGTCAACGTCGGCGCGCGAAACGACGCGTTCGGCACGGCGCTCAAGCAGCTCTTCGTCGCGCAGTTCAAGAAGCTCGGCGGCAAGGTCGGCGTGAACATCGCCTGGAACCCGAACCAGCCCACCTTCGACAGCGAGGCGCAGCAGCTCGTCTCGGGCAATCCCGCCGGCTGGGTGATCATCGACTTCCCCGAGACGTTCCAGAAGTTCGCGCCCGCGCTCGTGCGCACCGGCAAGTGGGACGCGTCGAAGACGCTGATGACGGAGGCGCTCCGCAACGCGCAGACGCTCGACTCGATCGGCGATCCGGTGAAGGGGCTCAGCGGCACGGCCGCGAGCGCCGCTGGCGGGCCCGCCGGGAAGGCGTTCCACGCGCTCTGGAACAAGGACGTGCACGGGGCGAAGGCGTACACGGGCTTCGAGGGCACGTCCTTCGACGCCGCGAACGTCGCGTTCCTCGCCGCGCTGCGGGGCTGCTCCGCGGCGCCCGCGAAGATCAAGCAGAACCTGAAGGCGGTGTCGGGACCGCCCGGCACGAAGGTCA
>DATFMW010000244.1:0-2838 GCA_035266765.1 Gaiellaceae bacterium
CACACGGCGAAGAAGGACCTCGGCATGATCGCGGCCGGCTACGGCAGCGTCTACGTCGCGCAGGTCGCGCTCGGAGCCGACAACCCGCAGACCGTCAAGGCGTTCGCCGAGGCCGAGTCGTACGACGGCCCGTCGTTGATCCTCGCGTACAGCCACTGCATCGCGCACGGAATCGAGATGTCCACGGCGATGGCGCACCAGAAGGAGGCAGCGGACTCCGGCTACTGGCCGCTGTACCGCTACGACCCGAGGCTCGACCGCGCCTTCCAGCTCGACTCGCGGCCGCCGAAGATCCCGGTCGCCGAGTTCACCGCGAAGGAGAACCGGTTCGCGATCCTCGCCCGGGCGAACCCCGGCGAGGCGGCCCACCTCGCGGCGGACGAGCAACATGACGTGGACGAGCGCTGGCGGCTCTACGAGCAGCTCGCATCGGTCGAGCACGAGCCGCACCGGAACGGCGACGGCGAGCTCTGACCTCTACAGGTTGCGGCGCCAGAACAGAAACGCGAGCGGCAGCACGCCGCCGAGCACGAACCAGGGCGCGAGCGCGATCCGCGCATAGGCCGACACGGCGGTCGTCGTCGCTCCCCGGCCGGCTGCGGCGTGGAGCGCGGCGGCGGCCTGACCGATCTGGCTCTCCTCGAAGACGCGACCGTGCGCGAGCCGCGCGAACCGGGCGAGCGACCGGCCGCTCGACGGGTCGGAGACGTAGCCGCGGTCGGGCCGGCCGTGGACGAAGATCCGCTCCTGCCGCGACCAGACGTGCACGAAGATCGGTGAGGAAAGCTGGTCGACCTGGATCGTGTAGGGCACCGTGGAGGAGAGACGGCTCGACTCGCCGTCGGTGAAAACGACGAGCAGCCGCCGCGTCACCCCGTGCGAGTAGAAGTGCGAGGCCACGAGAGGCAGGAGCGCCTCGAAGGTCGTCGCCCGGCCGGTATACGGCTGGCTCGGCGGCGGCCGGTCGATTCCGATCGACTGGGCGAGGGTGCGTCCGAAGAGCGCGGCGTCCGTCGTCGGCATCAGGGCCGGCAGCGTCCGGTCGGTCATCGAGGCGATCCCGACCGGTACGTCGGTGAGCGCCCTGCGCAGGCGCAGCGCGTCGCGCTTCGCCCGGGCGAGGCGGGTCGGGGCGCCCGGCGCGGCGCGTGCCGACATCGACTTCGACGTGTCGAAAACGAAGAACGCCTGCGCGTCGGCGCGCTCGGGCAGAAGCTGCCGGCGGACGACGACGGGCTGCGCCGCGGCCACGCCGACGAGCGCGGGGAGGAGAACGAGCGAGACGACGACCGGCACGAACGTCCGCCGGCGCGGCCCTGCGAGCGAGAGCGCGGCCCGGATGCGCGCGGAGCGGCGCTCGGTCAGCAGGAGCGCGGCGAGCGGCACGGCGGCTGCGAGGCCGAAGAGAGCGTCGAGCGGCGCGAGGAAGGAGACGTCCATCAGTAGCCGCTGCCGATGACGCCGACGCCTCGCCCGCGGCCGAAGCCGTAGCCGCCGCGCGCGTCGGCGCCGAAGCGCGACTTGCCGGGGCGGCGCAGCCGGAGCACGACCTCGAGGTTCAGCTTCGCGTCGTAGTTCGCGGAGTCGAGCCGGATCGCCTGCTGGAAGATCGTCGCCGCGCGCTGCAGCGTCTGCGACTGCGACTTCCGGTCGTTCGGATTGGGCGTCGAGACGACGAGGACGCCGAGGAGGTTCGCCGCCGTCGACCGCTCGTGTCCGGTGCGGCCGTTCTCGATCAGCCGCTGAAGGGTCTCCTCCGCCTGCACCCGCGTCGTCGGCAGGTCGGTGCGGGTCTGCGGGTCGGCGCCGACGCGGCTGTACCAGAAGAGTTGGAGCGCATGCCGGTAGTCGAGCGCGTCGCCCACGCCGAGCAGCGAACCCGCAGGGTCTCCCGGCAGCACGGTGGCGGGACGCCAGAGACCGACGTGCCCGCGGAGTGCGCGGAAGCGGAGATCGTCACGCGCGACCGTCGTCTGCCACGTGCGGACGTCGAGCGCCAGGAGGACGAGGAGCACGGCCAGGCCGGCGCAGAGGAGCGCCGCGAGTGCGCGCCAGTGTCTGCGCGCCGTGGTCATGCGGCCGCCCTCAGGTCGAGGCGCGTGTTGAAGCGCTCGTTGCCCGCGAGCAGGAGCACGAGCACGAGGCCGAGCCCGAGGAGCGCCCACGGGGTCGTCGCCGCGACCGGCTGCGTCTTGCGGCCCGCCCGGGTCGAGAACGCGGACGGGTCGACGAAGGCGCCCTGGCCGAAGATCGCCGCGAAGTAGCGCCGGTTCACCGGGTCGGGGAAGAGCGGCACGATCCGCACCGGAATGTGCGCCTGCCGCAGCCGGAGCGCCTCCGCGATCAGCGCGCTCTCGTCGCCCGAGGCGTCGTCGAGGTCGCTGACGAGCAGGATCGAGCCGTGCGCGACGTGCGCGCGCTGAAGGGCTCGTCGCGCCTCGGCGAGACCGGCCGCGACGCGCGTGCCGCCGCTGAACTGGTCCCACGGACTCTCCCCGAAGATCGGCGCACCGCCGCTGTAGCGCACCGGCACGAAGAAGCGCAGGAACTTCAGCAGCGCACCCGCGGGCGAGTTCGGCGGTAGCAGCTCGTAGGCCGTGTCCGAGAACATGACGAGGCCGACCGCCTGGTTCGCGGCCACGATTCCGCGCAGGGTGGTCGCGACTCGCGTGTAGACGGGCCCGGAGATGCTCGCCGAGAGGTCGAGGGCGATCACCGCGGTGGACGCGCCCTCGGGCAGGACCGCGGCGCGGCCGCTCCCGGCCGAGCGGGCCGAGAGCACGAGTGCCGCGAGCGTCCCGGCGAGTGCGAGCGCGAGCCCCGCCCGGACGAGCGTCG
>DATFMW010000245.1:0-4651 GCA_035266765.1 Gaiellaceae bacterium
TGCATCACCGCCTGCTGGTTCTCGCCGCGCTTGATGTCGGTCCATGCCGGGTCGTACTTGTTCTCGCGGATGCGCGAGTAGATCAGGGCGCGGTGCCCGTCCATGTGCTGGACGCCCTTGCGGAACTTCCAGCCCGGCCACGAGGCACACCGGCTCGCCGGGAAGGGGCAGTCGAACTTGTTCGAGAGGATCTTCTCCGGCACGTTCACGTCGATCCCGCCGACGGCGTCGATCAGCTTCTGGAACGAGCCGAAGTCGACGATCACGACGTGGTTGACGTCGAGGCCGGTGAACGCCTGGACCGTCTTCACCGCGAGCGGCGCGCCGCCGATCTGCATCGCCGCGTTGATCTTCTGGTCGCCGTAGCCGGGGATCGTCGCGCGCAGGTCGCGCGGGATCGAGAGGTAGACGAGCCGGTGCCGGCCGGGGTCGGTGCGAAGCAGCATCATCGAGTCGGAGTGCTCGTCGGAGCTACGCCCGGCCTGACCGTTTGTCGCGTGGTCGGTGCCGAGCAGCAGGATGTTCGTCGGCGAGGAGAGGATGAGGCCGCTCTGCGGATTCAGCGCCGCCGCCGTGCCGGCGGGCAGCCGGCCGTTCGCCGCGGAGACGCCGCCGCGCACCGACATGTACCCGGCGGCCGACCAGGCGACGACGAGCACGACGAGCACGAGCAACACGACGAGCACGATCCGGCCCCAGCCCCAGCGGCGCCGTCCCCGTGTGACCTGCTTCCCGGGCCCGCCGCCGTCCGAGCGGAACGCCTTCCGCTCCTCCCGCTCCTGTTCTTGCACGTTCCGCTCGAGCGGAACATCGCCCTTGTTCCGGCCGCCGCGGTAGACGCGATACGGCTTCTCCCCGGAGGCGGCCATCCGGCAGGTTACGGTACCCGTTGCGGGTGGACGGCAAGCACGCGATCGGAGTCGACCTCGGCGGCACGAAGATCCTCGCCGGCGTCGTCGCGCGGGACGGCAGCATCGTCCGCAGGCACGAGCGTCCGACGCCGACGAGCTCGCAGGATGAGCTGCTCTCCGAGATCGACGCGGCGATCTCCGAGCTGCTCGACGGCACCGTCGCGGCCATCGGTCTCGGCGTGCCGGGGCCGATCGACCAGAAGAACGGGCGCGTCATCTTCGCGACGAACCTGCCGCTCGCCGACCTCGACCTGCGCGACCGCATGCGCCGGGAGTTCGGCGTCCCGGTCGGGTTCGACAACGATGCGAACGCCGCCGCGATCGGCGAGTGGCAGGCGGGCGCCGGGCGGGGATGCTCGAACGTCCTGATGATCACGCTCGGCACCGGCGTCGGCGGCGGCGTGATCGTCGACGACGCCCCGTTTCGCGGCGGTGGCGGCGCCGGCGGCGAGCTCGGCCATGTGACGGTGGTCGCCGGCGGCGACCCGTGCGGCGGCGCGTGCGAGGGCCGTGGCCATCTCGAGGCGTACATCACCGGGGTCGCCGCGACGAAGCGCGCCCGCGAGGCGTTCGGGCCGGCGGCCGATGCGCACACGCTCGTCCGGCTCGCGAACGAGGGCGGCGCGACCGCCCGCCGGATCCTCGGCGAGATCGGCGCTCTCCTCGGCTACGGCCTCGCCTCGCACGCGAACGTGTTCAACCCGGAGGTGATCGTGATCGGCGGCGGCTTCGGGATCGCCGCGTGGGAGCATCTGATCCCGGAGGCCGAGCGCATCTTCCGTCGCGACACGCTCGTGCCGGCGAAGAGCGCGGCGCGGATCGTCCCCGGCGAGCTCGGCACGACCGGCGGGCTGATCGGCGCCGCGTTCGTCGGCTTCGAGGCGCTCGGCGCGGGCTGATCCGTGCCCCTCGTCGTCTGCGCCACGCCGATCGGGAACCTCGAGGACGTGACACTCCGCGTGCTCGCGGAGCTCGCTGCGGCCGACGTCGTGCTCTGCGAGGACACCCGGCACACCCGGGGCCTGCTCGTCCGGCACGGGATCGAGGCGCGGCTCCTCTCCTACCACGAGCACAACGAGGCGAAGCGGACGGCGGAGCTGCTGCCGAGGCTCGAGGCGGGGGAGCGGATGGCGCTCGTCTCCGACGCGGGCCTGCCGGGGATCTCCGACCCGGGCGCGAGGCTCGTGCGGGCCGCGCTCGACGCGGGCGTGCCGGTGACGGTGCTGCCGGGCCCCTCCGCGGTGGAGACGGCGCTCGTCGCGTCCGGGCTTGTCGGCGAGCGCTACCAGTTCCTCGGTTTCCTGCCGCGCGGCGCGGCGGCGCTCTCTGCGCTCTGGGAGGAGCTGCGCGGCTGGCTGTGGCCGGCGGTCGCGTTCGAGTCACCCCAGCGGCTCCCGGCGACGCTGCGCTCGCTCGCCGCGGTCGAGCCTGAACGGGCGGTGGCCGTTTGCCGCGAGCTGACGAAGCGGTTCGAGGAGGTCGCCCGCGGCTCCGCGGCAGAGCTCGCGGAGCGCTTCGCCGAGCCGCCGAAGGGCGAGATCGCGCTCGTGCTCGGGCCGGGTCCTGCGCAGCAGGGGGCAGGGGAGGCCGTGGCCCTCGCCGCGGTGGCGGAGCTCGTCGAGGCGGGCGTGCCGCGAAAGCGGGCCGCGGAGATCGTCTCGCGCCTCAGCGGTATCGGTCGGAACGCCCTGTACCGCGGCTCTCTGTAGTCAGATTTGACAACAGCCGACGGCGCTGCTAGCATCCGCGCCTCTCGCGTTGGCAAAACTGACAACGAAGGCGGTGATTGCGCGTGCGTCGACTCGTTCCGCTGCTCCTGTTCCTGGTCGTCGGGGTGCCGGCCGCCGGTGCCTGGACGTGGCCCGTGCCGGGGCCGGTCGTCCAGGGGTTCTCGTTCGACCCTGCGCATCCGTACGCGGGCGGCGCGCATCGCGGCGTCGACGTCGGCGCCGACGCGGGCGTGCCGGTGCTCGCGCCGGCGGGCGGCACCGTCGCGTACGCCGGCACCCTGCCCACGAACGGCGTCACCGTCACGATCGACACCGGCGACGGGTTCGTGTTGACGCTGACCCATCTCGGGACGCGCACGGTCTCGAAGGGGGACACAGTCGCCGAAGGCGCTGCGATCGGCACCGTCGGCCCGTCGGGCACGCCCGAGGTCGACGGGGCGTACGTCCACCTCGGCATCCGGCTCGCCTCCGATCCGAACGGGTACCTCGACCCGATCTCGGTCCTCCCGGTGGCGGCGCCGGCGCCCGCGTCCGCTCCCGCGTCCGACCCCGCAGCTGCGCCGGGCCCCGAGCCCGTTCCGGCGGACGGCGCAGCACCCGCTCCCGCTGCTCCGCCCGCCGATCCGAGTGCGTCCGATCCGTCCGCGACACCCACGGATCCGGGTGCGTCCGATCCGTCCGCGGCGTCCACGGATCCGGGTGCGTCCGATCCGTCCGCGGCACCCACGGATCCGGGTGCGTCCGATCCGTCGGCGGCGTCCACGGATCCGGGTGCGTCCGATCCGTCGGCGGCATCTACGGATCCGAGCGCGTCTGGCGGCTCGTCTGCGACGCCCACTCCGGCTCCCTCCGCCGATGCATCGGCGGAGCCCGCTGCGTCCACCGGCGCCGCGCCGCAACCGACCTCCACGGAGGCCGCGCCGGCGGGCGCCGCTGCCGCGCAACCGGAGCCCACGCCCGCACCGGCTCCTGCTCCCGTGGACGCAGCACCGGCGCAACCGGCGCCCGCGGAGTCCGCGCCCTCGCCGCCACCTGCGCCCGCGCAGCCCGCGGCTGCGCCGCAGACACCGTCGTCCCAGGTCTCGCCGGGTCAGCCTGCGACGCCCGGGCAGCCGACGCCTCAGGGGCAGGCGCCCGAGCAGCCGGCGCCCGTGGAGCAGGGGCAGGACTTCCTCCGCCCGTCGCCGCCCGAGCTGGGCGTGACGGCGCCCGAGACGCCGACCGCGCCGGCGGTGCATCCGATCGGCGCGCCGGCGGCCCTGGTGGCACCGGCCGTCGCGGCGACTCCGGTCGCGGTCGCCCGCCCGGCGCCTGCGCCGACTCCGGCCGCCCCGGTGCGTCAGGTGGCGCGACCGCCGGCCCGGCACGCCGCACCGCACGCGGTTGCGATGCCGCCGGCGGCCCCGGGGCTCACGGCGGCGGCCGTGAGGGCCCACCGCGCTCCCGACCGCACCGAGCCTCGCGCGGCCCCGCCGGCTCCGCGGCGCGGCACCTCGTCCGGGGTGCTCGCCGGGATCGTGGCGGCAGGGCTCGTTGCCGCTGCGGGCGGGCTCGGGGCGATTCGTATGATCTCTAGCCCGTCCCCGACCTCTGAAGGAGCAGCCGCGCGTGTCGCAGACGCCGCAGAAGATCCTCGTCGCGCCCGCGTGGCCCTACGCGAGTGGGCCACGGCACATCGGCCACGTGGCCGGCTTCGCGGTGCCGGCCGACGTCTTCGCGCGGTACCACCGGCTGAAGGGGAACGACGTCCTGATGGTGAGCGGGACGGACGAGCACGGGACGCCGGTGATGGTGTCCGCCGACCGGAGCGGCGTGTCGCCGCGTGAGCTCGCCGACCGCAACAACGAGCTCATCCGCGAGGACCTGCGGAACCTCGGGATCTCGTACGACCTGTTCACGCGCACGAGCACCCGCAACCACTACAGCGTCACGCAGGATCTGTTCCGCACGCTGTACGAGAAGGGGCATCTCGTCGAGCACACGACGCTCGGTGCGTTCTCCGCCGCCACC
>DATFMW010000246.1:0-8381 GCA_035266765.1 Gaiellaceae bacterium
TGCCCGGGGTCACCGTCGACGGCGGCGACCCGCTCGCCGTGTACGAGACGGTCGGCGCGGCGGTCGAGCGGGCGCGCTCCGGTGAGGGGCCGACTCTCGTCGAGTCGCTCGTCTACCGCCTGAGCGCCCACGGCAACATCATCGCCCCGCCCGGCGTGCCGCTCCACTACCCCGAGCACGAGGCGATCACCGTCTTCGGAAACACCGAGGAATACGAGGCGGCGCTGCGCGGCGACCCGGTCCCGCGCTTCCGGGCAAAGCTCGTCACCGACGGGACGCTGACCGCCGAGGAGGCGGACGCGATCGCCGAGCGGGCCCGGGACGAGATGCAGGAGGCCGTCACCTTCGGGCTCGAGAGCCCCTTCCCGGCGGCCGAGGACGCCGTCAAGCACGTCTACGCCTGAGGAGGGCCGAGCCATGGCACACGAGCTTCCCTACATCGCAGCCATCGAAGAGGCCATCCGCGAGGAGATGGAGCGCGACGAGTCGGTCCTCTACTTCGGCCAGAACATCGCGACCCACGAGAACGACCCGTTCCTGAAGCAGTTCGGCTCCGACCGCGTCCGCGTGACGCCGATCTCGGAGACCGCGGAGATCGGGATGGCGGTCGGCACCGCGATCGCCGGCTACCGGCCGGTGGTCGAGCTGTACATGGCCGAGTTCATGCTCGTCGCGATGGACCAGGTCGTGAACGAGGCGAACCGCTTCCACTACATGAGCGCCGGCCAGGTGAAGGTGCCGCTCGTGCTCAAGGCCGGCTACGGCTTCACGGCCGGCTGGGCCGGGCAGCACACGGGCACGATCTACGGCATGTTCATGGGCGTCCCGGGCCTCAAGGTCGCCGTGCCGGCGACGGCCGCGGACGCGAAGGGCCTGATGACGACCGCGATCCGCGACGACAACCCGGTCGCGTACTTCCACCACTACCTGTTGACGCTCGAGCACGGCGACGCGCCCGACGGCGAGTACGCCGTCCCGTTCGGCGAGGCGGCGGTGCGGCGCGAGGGCACCGACGTCACGATCGTCGCGATCGGCTGGTGCGTGGACCGGGCGCTCGCCGCCGCCGAGCAGCTCGCGGCCGCCGGCGTGAGCGCCGAGGTGATCGACCCGCGCACGCTCGCGCCGCTCGACACGGCCACGATCCTCGGCTCGGTCGCGAAGACCGGACGGCTCGTCGTCGTCGACCAGTCGACGCGCCACGGCTCGGCCGCCGCCGTGATCGCCGCCGAGGTCGCCTCGGAGGGCTTCGACTCGCTGCAGGCGCCGGTCAAGCTCGTGACCGCGCTCGACGCGACGATCCCGTACAGCAAGCCGATGGAGGACTACCTCCTCCCCGACGAAGCGAAGATCGTCGCCGCGGCGCAGCAGGCGCTCGGCTCGGCCCCGGTGACCGCGTAGGCCAGGTGGGAGACAGCGCAGGCACGCTCGACGGCGACGCCGGCCTCGGGCTGCTCCGCGCGATGTGGCGGATCCGCGTCTTCGAGGAGCGCGTCGGCGCGCTGACGCGCGCGAACGAGGTGCACGGCCTCGTCCACCTGAGCGTCGGCCAGGAGGGCGTGGCCGCCGGCGTCTGCGGGCAGCTGCGCCCCGACGACGCCGTCTACAGCGGCCACCGCGCGCACGGGCATGCGCTCGCGAAGGGCGCGCCGCCCGGCCGCGTCATGGCGGAGCTGATGGGACGAGACGGCGGGCTCTGCCGCGGGCTCGGCGGCTCGATGCACCTCGTCGACCGAGAGCACGGGCTCCTCGGCGCGACAGGGGTGGTCGGCGGCAACGTGCCGCTCGCGCTCGGCAGCGCGCTCGCCAGACGGCTCCTCGGCGGCGACCAGGTCGCGGTCGTCTTCTTCGGCGACGGCGCCGTCCAGGGCGGGATCTTCGTCGAGACGGTCAACCTCGCGACGCTCTGGCGGCTCCCCGTGATCCTCGTCTGCGAGAACAACGGCTTCGCGGAGTTCACGCCCCGCTCGGCGCACACGAACGTCGAGCGCGTGAGCGACGTCGTCGCCCCGTACGGCCTCGAGCGCGAGACGGTCGACGGCAACGACGTCGTGGCGGTGCGGGATACGTTCGCGCGCTTCCTCGCCGCGGCCCGCGCCGGCGGCGGCCCCGCGCTGCTCGAGTGCCTCACGCACCGGCTGCGCGGCCACTACGAGGGCGACCCGCAGCAGTACCGCGACGCGCTCGCCGCCGAGGAGTGGCAGGAGCTCGACCCGATCCTGCGCCTGCAGCGGCGCGGCGCCGCCGAGGGCTGGCTCGACGAGGACGTGCCCGCCCGGCTCGAGGGCGAGGCGCGCGACGAGGTCGAGGCGGCCGAGCGCTTCGCGCGCGAGAGCCCGTTCCCGCCGGCGTCGGTGACCTCCGAGTTCGTCTACGCGGAATGACCGAGACGATGACGCAGACGACGTATCTCCAGGCGATCACGTCGACGCTCGCCGCGGCGATGCGCGCCGACCCGCGTGTGCTCGTGATCGGCGAGGACGTCGCCGAGGGCGGCCCGTGGGGCACGACCGCGGGCCTCGCCGAGGAGTTCGGCCCCGAGCGCGTGCGCAACACGCCGATCAGCGAGGCGGCGATCTGCGGCATCGCGATCGGTGCGGCCCAGTCGGGGCTGCGGCCGGTGGTCGAGATCATGTTCGTCGACTTCGTCACGCTCGCGCTCGACCAGCTCGTCAACCAGGGGGCGAAGGCGCACTTCATGTCGGGCGGCCAGCTGACGGTGCCGCTCGTGCTGCGGACGCAGGGCGGCGCCGGCCAGCGCGGCGGCGCGCAGCACTCGCAGAGCCTCGAGGCGTGGCTCACGCACGTGCCCGGGCTGAAGGTGGCGATGCCGAGCACCGCCGCCGACGCCGCGGGGCTGCTCGCGGCCGCGATCGCCGATCCGAACCCGGTCGTCGTGGTCGAGAACAAGACGCTGTACTTCCGCCGCGGTCAGGTCCCGGACGGGCTCGGGGCGACCCCGCTCGGCCGAGCGAGCGTCGTACGGGCGGGCCGCGACGTCACGGTCGTGGCGCTCTCGCGACTTGTCGGGGAGGCGCTCGTGGCCGCCGAGGAGCTCGCGCCCGAGGGGATCGAGGTCGAGGTGATCGACCCGCGCACGCTCGTCCCGCTCGACCTCGAGACGATCGTCGCCTCGGTCGCGCGCACGCACCGGCTCGTCGTCGCGCACGAGGCGGTGCAGCACGGCGGCTTCGGCGCCGAAATCGCGGCGCAGGTGCAGGCGGCCGCATTCGACGAGCTCGACGCGCCGGTCGAGCGCGTCGGGGCGCCGTTCGCGCCGATCCCGTTCAGCCCGCCGCTCGAGGACGCATATCTGCCCGGCCGCGAGGAGGTGACGGCCGCCGTCCACGCGACGCTCGGCCGCGCCGCGTAAGCGGCTTCGACGACCGGGTGCTCGCGGCCGACGTCGCCCGGCTGTCGGTCGCGTGCGCCGACCGGCCGGGAATCGTCGCCGCGATCTCGACGCTCCTCGCCGGCGCCGTCCCGTCGCACGGCCAGGACCGTGTGCTCGTCGACGGCAACCGGACGGTGGTCTTCTGAGCGCGCCGTGCGTCGCGGTGCTCGGGCTCGGCGAGGCGGGGAGCCGGCTCGCCGCCGACCTCGTCGCGGCCGGCGCGAACGTGCACGGGTACGACCCCATCGCGCCCTCGACTCCAGCAGGAGTCGTCCGCGAACCCGGCCCGAAGTCGGCCGCCACGTCGGCCGAAGTGGCGCTGTCGGTCGCCACAGCGTCGGCGGCGCGCAGCGTGGCGGAAGAGGCGCTCCCCGCGCTCTCCCGCGGCACGGTCTATGCCGACCTGAACACGGCCGCGCCGGCGCTGAAGCGCGAGCTCGCCGCGCTCGCCGAGGACGCGGGCGCGCTCTTCGCCGACGTCGCGCTCCTCGCGCCGGTCCCGGCGCGCGGGCTCGCCACGCCAACACTCGCATCCGGTCCCGGCGCCGCCGCCTTCGCCGAGCTGCTCGGCCCGCTCGGGATGCCGGTCGAGGTCGTCTCCCCGGTCGCCGGCGACGCCGCCGCACTGAAGCTGCTGCGTTCGGTGTTCATGAAGGGCCTCGCCGCCGCCGTCCTCGAGAGCCTCGCCGCCGCCGAGGCGGCCGGCCACGGCGACTGGCTCGAGCGCCAGCTGGGCGAGGTGATCGGCCCGACCCTGCTGGCGCGCTTCGTCGAGGGCAGCCGCCGGCACGCGGCGCGGCGCGAGGAGGAGATGGACGCGGCCTGCGAGCTGCTCGTCTCGCTCGGCGTCGAGCCGCGGATCGCAGCCGCGAGCCGGGCGATTCTGGCCGACCTCCGGGATCTAGAGTAGAGCGGTGGCGGCCGACGCCCAGCCGAGCAAACAGGCCCGCGCCCTCGTCACGGGCGCGTTCGACCTGCACGTGCACATCGCACCGGACGTGCCCGCACGCCGGATCGACGACGTCGCACTCGCGCGCCGCTGCGCCGAGCTCGGTCTCGCCGGCTTCGCCCTCAAGTCGCACTACACCGCGACCGCGGAGCGGGCGCAGGTCGTCTCCGGCGTCGTGCCCGGCGTCCGCGTCCTCGGGACGCTGACGCTGAACCGGGCCGTCGGCGGACTCAACGCGCTCGCCGTCGAGATCGCCGCTCGCGAGGGCGCCCGCATCGTCTGGATGCCGACGTTCGACTCGCCCGCCGAGACGGCCGGCCGCACCGAGCCGAAGCCGGGCGACAAGGTGCCGATCTGGGCAAAGCTCCAGCACGAGCTGCGCAGCATGGGACTCGGCATCGAGGCGGTGGAGGTCACGGACGCGGAGGGGGGCGTTCTGCCGGAGACGCGCAACGTCCTGCGCGCGATCGCCCGGCACGGGCTCGTGCTCGCGACCGGCCACCTCGGCCGCGACGACGCGTTCGCCGTCGTCGAGGCGGCGTTCGAGGAGGGGGTCGAGATCGTCGCGGTCACGCACCCGGAGTTCACGAGCCAGCGCTACTCGATCGCCGACCAGGTCGCGCTCGCCGAGCGCGGCTGCCTCTTCGACCGCTGCCTGAGCACGCCGCTCTCCGGCAAGGCCGACTGGGACTACGTGTTCGCCGGCATCCGCGCGGTCGGGCTCGAGCGGAACTACTTCTCGAGCGACTTCGGCAATCCCGACTACCCGCCGGTCGAGGACGGGCTCGCGCTCTGGGCCGACCGGCTGCTCGACGCCGGCTTCGCCGAGGACGAGGTGCGCGCGATGATCGTGGACGGCTCGAGGAAGGTGGCCGGATGACCCTGCCTCTTGCGGACACGGCCCGGTGTCAGACACCGAAACGCCGGAGTCACAACTTCGTGACGGCGGAGTTGGCCCGGCAAAGCCGATTGGGCTCGATGTGTGACGCGCCGTCGCCTGCCCGGGACATGTCCCGGTGTCAGACATCCGGCTGGAGCGCGCGATGAGCAGGCGCATGCTCGTGATCGGGGCGCACTCGGCCGACTTCGTCTGGCGGGCGGGCGGCGCGATCGCGGTCACGACCGCGAACGGCGGCGTCGCGCGCGTCGTCGCGCTCTCGTACGGCGAGCGCGGCGAGTCGGGTGAGCTCTGGAAGGAGCCCGACCAGACGGTCGAGCGCGTCAAGGAGATCCGGCACGGCGAGGCGGAGCGGGCCGCGGCGGCGCTCGGCGCCGACTTCGTCGCTTTCGACCTCGGCGACTACCCGCTCGAGATCGACACGGAAGGCCTCATGCGCATCGCCGACGCGATCCGCGAGTTCGCACCCGACGTGCTCCTCACGCACACCGACCGCGACCCGTTCAACCCCGACCACGCGGCCGCGTTCTTCGCCGTCGAGCGGGCGCGGGCGCTCGCGGCCGGCGCCGGCGTCGCGAGCGCGTTCGAGACCGTCCAGCCGCCCGAGCTCCTCCTCTTCGAGCCGCATCAGCCCGAGCTCTGCAACTTCGCGCCGACGACCTTCGTCGACATCACGCCGGCGATCGAGCAGAAGCGCTCGGCGATGGCCGAGATGAAGGCGCAGGCGTACCTCCAGAGCTACTACGGCGAGCGGGCCGGCCACCGCGGCAACCATGCGCGCCGCTCGTCCGGCAACGCCGCGATCCGCTACGCGGAGGCGTTCCAGCGCGTCACGCCGCAGGTGGTGGACGCGCTGTGAGCATCTACGACGAGCTCGCGACGCTCGGCAGCGCGACGGTGCACGAGGCGGCCGCTCGTTCGCCCGTCGTGGACGTGCCGCTGATCCAGGTCGTGCCCGGCTCGCGCGCCGCGGGCCCGGCGCGGACGGTGCGCTGCGGCCAGGGCGACAACCTGATGGTGCACGCGGCGATCGCGGAGGCCGAGCCGGGCGAGGTGCTCGTGCTGACGATGCCCGAGCCGGCTCCGGTCGCGCTTGTCGGCGACCTGCTCGCGACGCAGGCGAAGGGGCGCGGCGTCGCGGCGATCCTCGTCGACGCGGCCGTCCGCGACGTCGAGGATCTGCGCGAGCTCGGCCTGCCGATCTGGGCGCGCTACGTGCGCGTCACCGGAGCCGAGAAGAACATCCCCGGCGCGATCGGCGAGCCGGTCGAGGTCGGCGGCGCCGCGATCCGCCAGGGCGACGTCGTCGTCGTCGACGCGGACGGAGCGGTCGTCGTCGAGCGGGAACGCGTCGAGGAAGTGCTGGCCGCCGCCCACGCCCGCGCCGAGAAGGAGGACGTGAAGCGGCCCCAGCTCCAGGCGGGCGCCCTCTCGTACGACCTCGACGGCCTCCGGGCGCGGGTCGAGAAGTGACCGAGGTCATGCACGACGTCGCGCGGATCGGCCACGCCGAGCTGCTGACGCCGACGCCGGACGAGAGCCTGCGCTTCTTCGTCGACGTACTCGGCATGGAGGAGGAGGCGCGCGAGGGACAGTCCGTGTACCTGCGTGGCTGGGGCGACTACCTCCGCTACAGCCTGAGGCTGACCGAGGCGCCGCAGGCCGGACTCGGGCACACGGCGTTCCGCGCCTGGAGCCCCGAGGCGCTCGAGCGACGCGTTGCGGCGATCGAGACGACCGGGCTCGGCACCGGCTGGATCGACGGAGACGTCGGCCACGGCCCCGCCTACCGCTTCGCCGACCCGGACGGCCACGTCTTCGAGCCGGGCGGCAATCGGATCGAGGTCACGACCGGCGGCTACTTCGTCTACGACCCGGACTTCGAGCCGATCACGTGGACGGCGGCGGAGCGCGCCCGCGGGCAGTTCCGGGGCGTGCAGACGATCGAGAGCTTCCACACCTACGGCACACCCGACGTCGAGGCACCGTCCTCGATGGCTCTCGTCCCATCGAACCCCGCGGTGGGTTAGGCTCAGCGGTCTCATGGGCGTGACGGAGCGGACGAGAGAGTCCGAGGGCGTTGCCGCACTCCGGACTCCCCGCCGTGCATACGAGGCAGTGGCCTCGGAGCTCGAGGTGCTGATTCGCGGCGGGCATTTCGCGGTGGGCGACCGGCTCCCGTCGGAACGCCAGCTCTCGACCTGGTTCGGCGTCAGCCGGCCGACGGTACGCGTCGCGCTCACCCAGCTCGAGTCGCGCGGGCTCGTCGTCACCCGGTCGGGCAGCGGCACGTTCGTCACCGAGCGCGAGCAGCCCCGGCCCAGCACGGACGACCTGCAGCCGGACGAGAGCCCGTCGGAGGTGCTCGAAGCTCGGCTGGCGCTGGAAGTGGCGGTCGCCCGGCTGGCCGCCCGGCGCGCACCCGCCGACCTGGAACGGCTCGACCGCGTCCGGCTCACCGTCGAGGCGCTCGAGCGGATCGCCGATCCGAACGGCGTCCCGATCGCGATCGACGTCGACTTCCACCGCGCCGTCGCCCAGCTGACCGGCAACGACTACCTGGCCCGGCTGCTCGAGCCGATCTGGGAGACGATGGATCAGGCGCTCCTGGCGGCGCTGCTCCGGCGCACGTGGTCAGCCGACGACACGCGCCGGACGGCCGTCGAGCACCGCGCGATCTACGAGGCGCTCCGCGTCGGCGACGCCGAGCTCGCCGCGTTCGCGATGGAGCGGCATCTCCGCTCGCTCGTCGCGTCGATGTTCGACGACGGCGCGTTCGACGGGCCGCCGCCGCGCTTCTACGCCTAGTGCGGCCTCACGGGACGGCAGTTTCAGGCGAAACGTTGGGAGACGCCGCACTAGAAGAGGTCGAGCGGCTCGAGGCTCGCGAGGTCGTGGCCGCTCGCGAGCTCGTCGACGAACGGCAGCGCGGCCCGCATCCCGGCGGCCGCCGGCTCGTAGCCGGGCGTCGCCGCGAGCGGGTTCAGCCAGACGACGCGGTGCGCGAGGCGGCCGAGCCGCTCCATCTGCTCGGCGAGCAGGGCCGGGTCGCCGACGTCGAAGCCGTCGGAACAGAGGACGACGACGGCGCCGCGCGCCATGCCGCCGTGGCCGTGCTCGTCGAGGAAACGTTTCAGCGACTC
>DATFMW010000247.1:0-3437 GCA_035266765.1 Gaiellaceae bacterium
GTGACCGAGCTCCCCATGACGCCGAGACCGACGTAGCCCACCTCAGCCATGCACAACTCCCTTCTCGACGTCGGTTTCGACGCGGGCGAGATGCGCCCGCATCTCGTCCCGAGCCCGGTCGGTGTCGCGGTCGGCAATTGCGGCCCGGATCGCCCGATGCTCGCCGACGGCGCGCTCCGGGCTGTTCGGAATGTCGTAGACGGTCGCGAGCGCCCACCGCGACACGTCGCGCACCGCGCCCATGCTGTGGAGCACGAGCCGGTTGGAGGTCGCCTCGGCGACCGCGAGGTGGAAGCGGAGGTCGGCGTCGATGAACCGGTTGGCGCCGTCGTCGCCGTCGAGCGAGACCGCCATCTCGGCGATCGCCGTGTCCATCTCCTCCAGGTGCTCGTCGCGGCGGCGCTCGGCCGCGAGCGCGGCGGCCTCGCACTCGAGGATCCGGCGCAGCTCGAACAGGTCGTGGATGCCGGCCCGCTCGTCGAGCGCGAACAGCATCCGCAGTGAGTTGTTGAGCGGGTTCACGGCCTCGGAGACGACGAAGGCGCCGCCGCTCGCAGCGCGGATCACGCCCTGCGACTCGAGCATCCGCAGCGCCTCGCGTACCGACGAGCGCCCGACCTGGAAGCCCTCGGTCAGCTCGCGCTCGGTCGGCAGCGGGTCGCCGGGCTGCAGCGAGCCCTTGCCGATCATTGCGACGAGCCGCTCCGTGACGAGCTCGTACGTCTTCCGGCGTGCGATCGGCTCGGAGGGGAGACGTGCCGGAATGGGGGATTCGCCCGTCATGTCTGTTTGTCTGACAAGCAAGGGTGAGAGCCTAGCAGCGGCGGTCCGACCCGTTCAAACACGGGCGTCGAGCCTCTCTGCGAGCCAGTCCGCGACGACCGCCCGCGAGCGGTAGGGGACGTTGTTCGCGACGTGGACTCCCTCCTCGTAGACGACGAGCTCGCTCGGCCCGCCGAGCTCGGCGGCCGTGCGCTCGGCCTGCTCCGGCGGCGACGCCGGATCCTGCGCGCCGTAGACCTGCAGCACGGGTACCCGTACCCGCTCGGCGTAGCCCGCGACCGTGAGCTGGTCCTGCACCGCCGCCGGGTCGTCGCCCATGTACTGCTTCAGCCCCGCCTTCGAGATCGGGTCCTGCGTCGCGTAGCGGCCCTCCGAGCTGTACCAGCTGCTCATCGAGACGGCCGCCAGCACGCGCGCGTCGACCGCCGCGGTCCTGATCGCGAACAGCCCGCCGTACGAGATCCCGACGACGGCGACCCGGTCGGCGTCGAGGTCGTCTCGCCCGAGCAGCGCGTCGAGCACCGCGACGACGGCGACCTCCTCGTCCGGACGGAGCGTGAGACGGAAGCTGACGAGGCCATGGCCCGGGCCGTCGAAGGCGAAGGCGGCGATGCCGCGGCGGACGAGGTGCTCGGAGAGGTCGTACAGCTCCTCCTTCGTCGAGTCCGCGCCCGGCACGAGCACGGCGAGCGGCGGTCGCGCGACGCCGTGCGGCCGCCGCAGGTATCCGGGCAGGGTCGTCCCTTCGAAGGGGACGTCGACGAGCTCCATCGGCGGGTCGACGAGCGGCGCCGCCTTCGTCCAGGCGCGCTCGCCCGCCTCGAGCGCGGCCCGGAAGGCGTCCGGGTCCTCGACCGAGACGAACGTGCCCCAGTGGTAGAAGAGCCCCGCCCGCACGTAGGCCTCGCCGGCGGTGAGCCGCCGCCCCTGCGCGAGCGCCTCGTCGCCGAGCGCGACGTGCCGCTCGGCCCAGCGGCACCAGGTCGGCAGCCACTCCTCCCAGCTTCCCACCTCGCCGCGGATCTGCTCGAGATCCCAGTACGGCACGTGCGAGGCGATGCGCCACGTGAAGAGGCGATACATCGACGCCAGCAGGTCAGTCACGAGCCTCCCTCCTCTCTCTCTCGCAGACGGCGCTCCGCCCCGCGCGCGCCGCCGCGCTCGAGCCGGAGCGTCTTCAGTCCGAGCCGCGCGCCCGGCTCGATCGCGTCCCAGGGGAACTCCTCGAGCGAGCGCATGCCGTCGAGCCGCGCCCGCGCGGGTGCGACCGTCTCGCGAACGGAGGCGCGGGTCGCAGCGACGAGCTCCAGCTGCTCCGCGGTTCGCTCCATCAGGACCCGGCCACGCTCTGCCTACGCCGGGGCCGGCGCGGGCTCGGCGCCCGTGCCGCCCTCGCCGCCGTCCGCTGCGCCGCCGAGGTACAGCGCGGCGACGCGGGGGTCGTCGAGAAGGTTCGATGCCTTGTCGACGAGCCGGACGACGCCCATGTCCATCACGGCGCCGACATCGGAGATGGAGAGGCCGATGCGGGCGTTCTGCTCGACGAGGAGGATCGTCCGTCCGCCCTCGTTGAGCGCGCGCACGGTCTCGAACACGAGGTGCCGCGCCTTCGCGTCGAGGCCCATCGTCGGCTCGTCGAGGAGGATCAGCTTCGGGTCGAGCATCAGTGAGCGCGCGATCTCGATCAGCTTCTGCTGGCCGCCGGAGAGCGTGCCGGCGCGCTCGTTCCGCCGCTCCTCGATGATCGGGAAGCGCTCGGTGATCTCCTCGGCCCGGCGGACAACGAGCGCCCGGTCGCGCAGCGAGTGGCCGCCCATCAGCAGGTTGTCCCAGATCGTCATCAGCGGGAAGAGGCTCCGGTCCTGCGGGACGTGCACGATCCCGTGCCGCAGCACCGCCGCCGGCGAGAGCCCTCCGACCGACTGGCCCTCCAGCTCGATCGAGCCGAGCCGCGGCTTCAGCAACCCGCTCAGCACCTTCAGCACCGTCGACTTGCCGGCCCCGTTCGGCCCGATCACGCACGTGACCGACTCGCGCTCGAGCGTGAGGTCGACGCCGCGCAGGATGTCGGCCTGCCCGTAACCGGCGCGCAGCTCCTTGATCGCGAGGAAGCTCATGTGCCGAGGTACGCGTCGAGGACGGCGGGATCGGCCTGCACCTGGGCAGGCGGACCCTCGGCGATCTTGCGCCCGTGGTCGAGCACGATCACCGGATCGCAGAGGCCCATCACGAGCGGCATGTTGTGCTCGACGACGAGGAACGTGAGCCCGCGCGCGTGCAGCGCGCGGATGCGTTCCTCGATCTTCTCCACCATCAGGGGGTTGACGCCCGCGGTGGGCTCGTCGAGCAGGACGAGCCGCGGCCGGCTCATCAGCACGGTCGCGAACTCGAGCAGCTTCTTCTGGCCGTACGAGCACCGGTCGGCACGGTCGTTCTCGAGCCGGGTGAGCCCGAACTCGGCGAGCAGCTCGCGCGCGAGCTCCCGGTCGGAGCGGCGCACGGCCGGGTAGACGATCGCGCGCCAGGGCTGATGCACGGCGACGGTCATGTTCTCGATCAGCGTCAGCTCCGGGAAGATCCGCGCCTGCTGGAAGGTGCGCGTGAGGCCGGTGCGGTAGAGCGTGATCGGGTCGGGCCGGCGCACCTCCTTGCCG
>DATFMW010000248.1:0-2637 GCA_035266765.1 Gaiellaceae bacterium
GGGAGTCCGCGGAGCGGCTCGCCTCGCGCCTGCGCGCCGAGTTGGCCGAGGCGGAGGCCGACGCCGCCCGCGGCAGGCCCTCGCCCCAGGAGCTCGAGCAGCAGGCGCTCCTCGCACGTGCGGCCGCGCGCGAGGCGGCACACGAGCGCGACACGCTCGCCGAGCGGGCGCTCACCGCGACGGAGCGGCTCGCGACGCTCGAACGATCGCTGTCGGAGCGGGAAGGGATCCCGCCGGCGGCCCGTGCGCTCGCCGAGGAGGGGCAGCGGCTCGTCCTGTCGGCGCTCGAGGTCGAGCCCGGCTCCGAGCGGGCGGTCGCCGCCGCGCTCGGCCCGCGTGCGTCGGCGCTCCTCGCCGACGATGCGCAGGGCGCGTTCGCGCTCCTCGAGCGGGCCGCCTCGGCCGGCCTCGGCTCGTTGCGGGTGCTCGCCGGCCGCGACCCGCGCGAGCTCGTCGCGGAGCTGCCGGTGGTCGAGCGCGAGGAGCTGCTCGCCTCGAAGGTGCCCGCGGTGACGCGCGAGGGCTTCGGCTACGACCCGCAACGCGGCGAGCTGTGGTTCGCCGGCGAGACCGCGGAGACGGTGCTGCTCGAGCTCGATGCCCGCCGGCGCGCGCTCGCCCACGAGGCGAAGGCGCTCTCCGAGCAGGCTCAGTTCGCCGAGCGGAAGGCCGCGGAGGCCGAGGAGCAGGCCGGTGCCGCGGAGGCGGCGTTCGCCGAGGCGGCGCCGCGGCTGCGGATGCGCAGCGCGGGAGTCCCCGCGCTCACGGCCCTCGTTGCGGCCGCGCAGCGGCTCGAGCGATCGCTCGGCGGCATCGACGGCGACGTCGAACGCGTCGAGGCTCCCCTCCGCGCGCGCGGCGAAGCGGGCTCGGAGCGGACGACCGAGCTCGGCGCGACGCTGCGCGCGCTCGGCGAGCGCGAGGGCGAGCTGCGGCGTCTCGTCGCCGGCGCCGCGGAGGGTGCGGCCGCGGCGGAGCGCGATCTCGTCCGTCTCGGCGGCACCGCGTCCACGGATGCGGCCGGCGGCGACGTCGACGCGCTCCGGAGCGAGGCGAGAGAACTGGTCACCGCCGCCGACACGGCGTCCGGCGAAGCGAGGAAGGCGGGCGACCAGGCCCGTGAGGCGGAGTCGGCACGGATCGACGCTGCGGTCCGTGCCGGCCGCCGACGGGCTCGGCCGCACGAGCTGTCACGCGTGCTCGCCGGGGCGGAACGGCTGGACGAGACGCTCGTCGCCGCAGCGGCCGCCTCCGCGCGCTTCGAGGCGCCGCTGCGGGCCCGGGTCGATGCGGGCGGTACGCGCACGGGCGCGCTCGGCGAGGAGTTGCGGCGCCTCGGCGCCGCGGAAGTCGAGCTGCGGCAGCAGCAGTCCGCCGCCGCCGAGGCCGCGTCGGCGATCGAGGTCGAGGCGGCACGGATCGAGGCGGAGGCCGACGAGGCGCGGCGCCGGCTCGAGCACGCGAACGCCGAAGAACCGGCCGAGGGCGACAACCGGGCGGAGCTCGCCGAGAAGGCGGAGCGGCTCGAGCGCCGCCGCGAGTCGCTCGGCCAGGTGAACCCGCTCGCGAAGGAGGAGTACGAGGCCGAGAAGGTGCGCCTCGACGAGCTCGCGACCCAGCGCGCCGACCTCGAGCAGAGCCTCGACGAGCTCGAGAAGCTCCGTGCGGAGCTGACCGAGACGGTCGAGAAGCGATTCGCCGAGACCTTCGAGGCGGTGCAGCAGAACTTCCACGAGGTCGCCGGCACGCTCTTCCCCGGCGGCGAGGGACGGCTCCGGCTCACCGAGGCCGAGGACGAGGAGTCCCAGCCCGGCATCGAGGTCGAGCTGCGGCCGGTCGGCAAGAAGGTGCAGCGGCTCTCGCTCCTCTCCGGCGGCGAGAAGGCGCTCGGCGCGATCTCGTTCCTCTTTGCGCTCTTCCTCGCCCGGCCGTGCCCGTTCTATCTCCTCGACGAGGTCGAGGCGGCGCTCGACGACACGAACATCGGCCGCTTCGTCGAGCTGCTAC
Organism: Gaiellaceae bacterium; assembly: GCA_035266765.1. Taxonomy (GTDB): domain Bacteria; phylum Actinomycetota; class Thermoleophilia; order Gaiellales; family Gaiellaceae; genus Palsa-739. The sequence continues at coordinate 2,008 of DATFMW010000248.1, forward strand.
GCCGCTACTCCGACCGCGCCCAGTTCGTCGTGATCACGCACCAGAAGCGCACGATGGAGGCCGCCGACCTTCTCTACGGCGTCGCGATGGGCGGCGACGGCATCTCGCAGATCGTCTCGCGGCGCCTGCCGCGCGACGAGGCCGAGGCCGTCAGCGCGGCGTAAGCTCCGCGCGTGCTCTACCAGCCGGAGGCGTTCGAGCCGCTCACGGACGAGCCCTGGGAGCAGGACTCCGTCCGCGCCGCGATCCGCGCGATCATCGCGGATGCCGACGCCGCGTTCGACCCGGACGCGCTGTGGCCCGCGCACGAGTGGGACGGCTGGCAGGCGGCGCTGCCGATGAAGAACCTCTACGTCGGCGCGGCCGGTGTCGTCTGGGCCCTCGACGAGCTCCGGCGGCGCGGGCACGCCGGGACGCGGATCGACCTCGCGGGTGCTGCGCTTCGCACGCTCGAGCTATGGCGCGCGGAGCCGGACTACATGGCGGGCGAGACGCACTCGCATCCCGCGGCGCTGCTTCGCGGCGAGACCGGCCCTCTGCTCGTCTCGTTCAGGCTCGCGCCCGACCCGGGGCTTGCCGACGACCTCCATGCGCTCGTCCGCGCGAACGTTGAGAGCCGGACCGACGACG
>DATFMW010000249.1:0-2038 GCA_035266765.1 Gaiellaceae bacterium
GGAGCGGCGAGCCGGAGCGCGAGCGGGACGGTGACGGCGCCGAGGAGCGCGAGCTCGTTCCAGTAGCCGACAGGCGCCCGCAGCCGGGCGACGCGTCCGTAGTCGGAGTAGAGGGCGGGCACGCAGCGCGCGAGGAGCGCCCAGCCGAGCACGAGCGCGACGAGCGCCGCCGCGGCGTCCGCCGTACGCGACGCGGGTCGCGACAGCCGCGACGGGAGCGCGAGACCGACGAGAGCGAACGCCGCATACACGAGCGTCCTGTTCGTGAAACCCCACGAGCGCTCCGGCGAGAGCGACCAGGTTGTCGAGGCGCCCGCCCAGACGACGAGCGCGAGCAGGCAGGCCGCGAACGTGACGGCGGGCGCGTCGAGCCGCGGCCCCGGCGCGAGCCGGACGAGCGGCGCGGCCGCGAGCGCCGCCGCGAGCAGGAGCGTGAGGCCGCCGATCCAGACGAGCGGAGCCGTGGCGAAGCCGTCGGAGAAGAAGAGCGCACAGAAGGCGAGCGCCCCGGCCCCCGCCGCCGCGGCGGGGCCCCCGCCACCGGCCCGTTCACGCACAGCGTGCACCGGCGAGGACGCTAGCATTGCGCCTAGCGGTCGGCCCGCCCGTTCACAAACGGTTTACACCGCACTAACCCCGGGGACACCGGCATCGGCGAGACTGAGATCGTCTGCCGGCCCGGCCGATCAGCGTCGTGTGCCGCAGCCAAAAGACACGTATGACAGCGACGAGACGCAAGACGGGAAACACGGGCCGAGCAGCGCTTCTGCTCATCGGTCTCGCAGCCGCGCTCGTCCTTGCGCTCGGCGCCGGCCCCGCGGCCGCCGCCCCCGTCGGCACCCAGCAGGCGACGAACACCTGCTGGAAGGACGTCGTCAACGACTGGCTCCAGCACCGGCCGAACGTCGTCGGCAGCTACCCGATCCCCTGCTACACCCAGGCGATCCAGCACCTGAACGCCTATCCCGACATCCAGGGCTACTCGAACGCGCCCGACGACATCCACCGCGCACTGCTCGCTGCCTACCACAATGACCGCGGCAACGGGCCCGGCTCGGGCGCCATGAGCACAACCACGAGCACGAGCAGCGGCGGCAACGACAAGTCGAATCAGGGCGCCGTGGCGGCCGGCTCGAACAACAACGGCGGCGGCGGCAGCAGCGGCGCGCCGCCCGTGCACAAGAGCATCGTCACGCGTGCCTTCGACGCGGTCGGCCCGGGCAACGCGCAGTCGATTCCTCTGCCGCTCCTCGTGCTCGCCGGACTCGCCCTGCTCCTGCTGCTCGCGGCCGCCGGCACCTGGCTCGCCAAGCGGATCCAGGAGCGGCGCATGACGCCCGCGACGGCTCCCGCGCCGACGCCGCGCCACCGCGACTGAGCGGCGGATCCGGCTCCATCCGACGCGCGGTCTAGCCTCCGGTCCCCCGTCGTCCGACCACGGCCGCGGGAGACTGTCGAACAGTCGGCACAGGCTAGAGTTTCGGGAGGGGCCGGATGGCGAGCGTAGAGCAGACGAAGAGCACCGATCAGACGACCGTAGAGGTCGTCAACACCGTCGTCGACGAGAGCGCGAAGCTCGGCGTCCGGCGGTATTTCACGATCCCCGGGCGCGACCCGTTCGACGAGATCGAATGGGAGGTCCGCGACGCCGTCATCCCCGGCCGCAACGGCCCCGCGTTCGAGCAGCGGGGCGTCGAGTTCCCGAAGTTCTGGTCGCAGACCGCGACGAACATCGTCGCCCAGAAGTACTTCCGCGGCCGCCTCAGCTCGCCGGAGCGCGAGTCGAGCGTGAAGCAGATGATCGGCCGCGTCGTCGACACCGCCGTCGCCTGGGGCAGGCAGGGCGGCTACTTCGCCGACGACGAGGAAGCCGAGACGTTCGAGGCGGAACTGCAGACGATCCTCGTCAACCAGTACGCCTCGTTCAACTCGCCCGTCTGGTTCAACGTCGGCTTCGAGGAGCGCCCGCAGTGCTCGGCCTGCTTCATCCTCTCGATCGACGACTCGATGGAGTCGATCCTCGACTGGATCCGCCGCG
>DATFMW010000250.1:0-3749 GCA_035266765.1 Gaiellaceae bacterium
ACATCGGCCTGCCCGGGATCGACGGCTTCGAGGTCTGCCGCCGGCTGCGCGCCTTCTCGAAGGTGCCGATCGTGATGCTCACCGCCCGCGACGAGGAGCCCGACCGCGTCGCCGGGCTCGAGCTCGGCGCAGACGACTACGTGCCGAAGCCGTTCTCGCCGCGCGAGCTCGCCGCGCGGATCAAGGCGATCCTGCGCCGGGCGGAGGAGCACACCGAGTCGGTCGTGCTCTCGGCGCGCGAGATCGTCCTCCGCCGCGACGCCCACGACGTGACCGTCGGCGGGGAGACGGTCGAGCTGACGGGCAAGGAGTTCGACCTGCTCGCGTGCTTCCTCGAGCACCCCGGGATCGTGCTCTCACGTGAGCGGCTGCTCGACCTCGTCTGGGGCATGACCTATCCGGGCGGGACGCGCACCGTGGACGTCCACGTGGCGCAGCTGCGGCGCAAGCTCGGCGACCCGGACGGGATCAGGACCGTCCGCGGCGCCGGGTACAAGCTGACCGGTGCCTAGGGCGCGCGTAGGCGGGAGCCTCCGCCGGAGGCTGTTCCAGGCGATCGGCCTGATCGTCGCGCTCTCGGTTGCGATCACGCTCGGCCTCGGTCTCGTGCTCACGCGTCGCGCGGTGCAGGAGGCGACCCTCCAGGACGTCGCCCACCAGGCCGCGCTGATCGCCGGCGAGGAGCGCAACTCGATCTTCCCGGGCGCCCACCTGCCGCAGCTCTCCCAGTACCTCGCCGAGCAGCACGAGCTGTACCGGCGAAAGCCCGAGCTGCTGCCGCCCGCGGCACAGGCGAAGCTCGCCGACCACGAGCCCGCCTCGGGCTCGGTCACGATCGACGGCATCGGCTACTACTTCGCCGCCCAGCCGCTCACGACCGGGCCGCCGCTGATCCTCCTCCGCCCGCGCAGCCTCACGAAGTCGCGCTGGGCGCCGTTCGTCGAGAGCATCCTGATCGCGGCGCTCGTCGGCGGCGTGCTCGCCGCTGCGGCCGCCTACCTGCTCGCGCGCCGCATCGTCCGCCCGGTCGGCCGCGTCGCCGCCGCGGCACGGACCCTCGCGGTCGGCACCCGCCCGGAGCCGGTGCCGGTCGAGGGCGCCGCCGAGCTTGCGACGCTCGCCCTCGCGTTCAACGACCTCTCCGAGCAGTTGACGCGGGCCCGGGAGGCGGAGCGGTCGTTCCTGCTCTCGGTCAGCCACGAGCTGAAGACGCCGCTGACCGCGATCCGCGGCTGGGCCGAGGCGCTCCGCGAGGGTGCCGTCAGCGCCGAGGATGCCGCCGCGACGACCGCCGCCGAGGCGGCCCGGCTCGAGCGGCTCGTCGGCGACCTGCTCGACCTCGCCCGGATGAACAAGACCGACTTCTCCGTCTCGAACACGGAGATCGACCTCGCCGAGGTGGCCGACGACGCCGTCCACCGCTACGCCCAGCCGGCGGAAGCGTTCGGCGTCTCGCTCGTCGCGCTCGCGGACGGCCCCGCACCGGCGGTCGCCGACGCCGAGCGCGTGCTCCAGGTCGTCTCGAACCTCGTCGAGAACGCGCTCCGGCTGACGCCGCCCGGCGGCGAGGTGCGGGTCGTGGTCGAGCCCGGGGTCGTGCGCGTCGAGGACACCGGGCCCGGGCTCGAGGACGAGGACCACGCGCACGCGTTCGAGCGCTTCTACCTGCACGAGCGCTACGGGCGCGAGCGCCCCGTCGGCACCGGGCTCGGGCTCGCGATCGTGAAGGAGCTGACCCAGGCGATGGGCGGCACCGTCGAGGTCGAGTCGACGCCCGGCGAGCTGACCGTGTTCACGGTGCGCCTGTCGATGCCGCTTGGGGAGCCTGTCCGCACGTAGTCTCTCGCCGGTGGTCGGGATCGAGGACGTCGAGCGCGCCGCGGGCGTGATCGCAGGGCGCGTGCATCGCACGCCGGTCACGCGTTCCGGCACGCTCTCCGAGCAGCTCGGGGCGGAGGTTCTCTTCAAGGCGGAGCTCTTTCAGCGGACGGGCGCGTTCAAGGTGCGCGGCGTCCTCTCCAAGCTCTCGCAGCTCTCCGCCGCGGAGAAGGCTCGTGGCGTGATCTCCATCTCCGCCGGCAACCACGCCCAGGCCGTGGCGTGGGGCGCGCGCCAGGAGGGGCTCGACGCGCTCGTCGTCATGTGGCAGGACGCGAGCCCGTTGAAGATCGAGGCAACTCGCAACTACGGCGCCTCGGTCGACGACTCGCCCACCGATCCGGCGGCGGCGTTCGAGCACCTACACCGGCTCGTCGAGGAGACGGGCCGGACGCTCGTGCACCCGTTCGACGACCCGGCGGTGATCGCCGGTCAGGGGACGGTCGGTCTCGAGATCGTCGAGGACCTGCCCGACGTGGACGTCGTGCTCGTCCCCTGCGGCGGCGGCGGTCTCGTCAGCGGCATCGCCGCGGCCGTCAAGGCGCGTCGGCCCGAGGCGCGGGTCGTCGCCGTCGAGCCCGAGCTCTCGCCCGCGCTGTACGAGGGCCTGAGGGCGGGCGGCTCGGTCCCGGTGACGCCGCGTAGCGCCGCCGACGCGTTGAGCGCGCCGTTCGCGGGCGAGCGCTGCCTCGAGCTCTGTCGCGGGCTCGGCGTCGAGTCCGTGCTCGTCAGCGAGGACGAGCTCGCGCACGCGTTCCGCTGGCTCTACACGCGGACGAAGCTCGCATGCGAGCTCGGTGCGGCCGCGCCGGCCGCCGCGCTCCTCTCCCGGCGTGTCGCCGTCGATCCGGGCCAGACCGTGGTCTGCGTGGTCTCGGGCGGCAACGTGGCACCCCACCAGGCCGCTGCTATCCTGGCTCAGCCATGAAGGCCGAAATCCATCCCGATTACGTCCTTGCGACGGTCACGTGCGCCTGCGGGAACACGTTCCAGACTCGCTCGACGAGGCCCGAGCTGCACGTCGAGGTCTGCTCCGAGTGTCACCCGTTCTACACGGGCAAGCAGAAGCTCATGGATGCAGGCGGCCGGGTGGAGCGGTTCCAGCGCCGGCTCGAGCGCGCCGAGCGCGCGAAGCGCGCCGGCTAGCGCGGCTCCGTTCACCATGGCAAACGTCGGCGGGCAGGCGGTCCTCGAGGGCGTCATGATGCGCGGTCCGGGCAACTGGGCGGTCGCCGTTCGCACGCCGGGCGGCACGATCGCGCAGGTCTCGCGGCCGATTCATTCGGCGATGGCGCGTCATCTCGTCTTTCGGCTGCCGGTGATCCGGGGCGTGATGGCGCTTGGTGAGTCGCTCGCGATCGGGTTCCGCGCGCTCGCGATCTCGGCGAACTATGCGGCGCAGGAGGAGTCGCCGGACGGCGAGCAGGGCGAGGTCGAGACGGAGCTCTCGCGCGGGGCGTTGATCTTCGCGTTCGCGGTCGCGATCGGGTTCGCGGTGATGCTCTTCAAGGTGACGCCGGCCCTGATCACGAACTGGCTGCCGATCCGCTCGACGGGCTGGTTCGTGATCGTCGAGGGCCTGATCCGGGTATCGATGTTCATCGCGTACCTGGCGCTGATCTCGCTGCTGCCCGACCTGAAGCGGGTGTTCCAGTATCACGCGGCCGAGCACAAGGCGATCAACGCCTACGAGGCGGGCGAGCCGCTCGAGCCGCAGATCGTGCAGCGCTACTCGCTGATCCATCCCCGCTGCGGCACGGCGTTTCTGCTCTGGGTGATGGTGATCGCGGTGTTCGTGTTCGCGTTCTTCGGGCGGCCCGCGTGGTACTGGCTCGTCGCGACCCGCGTGCTGCTGCTGCCGCTGATCGCGG
>DATFMW010000251.1:0-3593 GCA_035266765.1 Gaiellaceae bacterium
GGTAGAGCACGAGCTCGACCGGCGCGACGCCGCAGACGTCGCACTTCTCGGGCGCGGGGGCCGTCATCGACTGGAAACGCTCGAAGTGGTGGCCCTCCGGGCACTTGTACTCGTAGATCGGCACGGGGCGTCAGACGGTACCAGGGCAGGCGGAGAAGGGTTTGATCAAGCCACTTGCTGCTGCTGCCCGGCAGACACACGTAACAGTCTGTCACTTGGCGCCGGCCCCGAGCCGTTGCCCCGCATGAGCGTCACGGACCGACCTGCGGGCGCGGCCCGCTCCCGCGCGGCCCCGAGATGGCGCGAGCCGGCTCCGCCGGCTCGCCTGCCGGGCGAGCGGCGAACATCGCGCGACGCGGGCGAGCGGGCTACCATGCGCTCAACCGGGGAGCCCCTGCCGAGGGGCTGAGACAGCGCTTCCTAGCGCGTACCCGTCGAACCTGATCCGGGTCATGCCGGCGAAGGGAGTGCGTGGAAGCTTCGATCCAGACGAGTACGGCGGTCGCGATGGCCGAGGGCATCCGGCTCGTCGACGTCGAGCGGACGCTCGGCGGCAAGCCGGTGCTGCGCGGCGTCGACCTGCGCGTGCCGCTGCACGGACGGGTCGGGATCGTCGGGCGCAGCGGCACCGGCAAGTCGACGCTGCTCTCGCTCGTCGCCGGTCTCGACTCGCCGAACGGGGGCACGATCGGCGTCGGCGGCGCGACGGCTGCCGGGGAGCGGCTCGCCCGCTGCGTGCTGATGCCGCAGCGCGACTGCCTGCTGCCGTGGCGGACGGCGCTCGACAACGCGGCGCTCGCGCTCGAGAACCACGGCTTCGCGCGCCGTGAGGCGCGGGCCGCCGCGGCCGAGCTCTTCACGCGGGTCGGGCTCGCCGGCTCCGAGCGCCTGCGGCCGTCGCAGCTCTCGGGCGGGATGCGGCAGCGGGTCGCGTTCGTGCGGACGCTCCTCACCGGCAAGGGGGTGCTGCTGCTCGACGAGCCGTTCGGGGCGCTCGATGCGATCACACGCGCGGAGCTGCACGAGTGGCTGCGCGACACGCTCGCGGCCGAGCCGCGGACGGTGCTGCTCGTGACGCACGACGTCGAGGAGGCGCTGCTGCTCTGCGACACCGTCGCGGTGCTGACGGAAGGCCGGGTCGCGGCGACGATCGACGTGGACGTGCCGCGCGACGGGCCGCGGCGCGAGGTCGTGACGAGCCCGGGCTTCGCGGAGCTGCGCGAGCGGGCGCTGGAGGCGATCGAATGAGGCGCTGGTGGCCGCCGCTCGCCCTCCTCGCCGTCGCGGTCGGCCTCTGGGAGCTCGTCGTCCGGGCCGAACACGTCCAGGACTACCTCTTCCCCACCCCGGTCGAGGTGGCACGCTCGCTCTGGGACGACCGGGGCCTGCTTACCTCGGCGACCGCGGTGACCGTCCGCGAGATCCTGCTCGGCTACCTGCTCGCGGTCGGGGTCGGGCTGGCGCTCGCGGTCGTGCTGCACTGGTCGGCGGCGCTGCGGCGGGCGCTGCTGCCGATCCTCGTCCTCTCGCAGACCGTGCCGACGGTCGTGCTCGCGCCGGTGCTCGCGATCCTGCTCGGCTTCGGGATCGGACCGAAGCTCGTCGTTGTCGCGATCGTCTGCTTCTTCCCGATCGTCGTGAACGCGGTCGACGGGCTCCGCTCGACCGACCCGGAGCTCGTGCGGATGATGCGGACGCTCGATGCGAGCCGCCTCTCGATCTTCCGCCGCGTCGAGGTGCCCGGCGCGCTGCCTTCGATCTTCTCGGGTGCCCGGATCGCCGCCACGTACGCGGCGGTCGGCGCCGTCTTCGGCGAGTGGTCGGGCTCGTCGTCCGGGCTCGGCTTCGTGATGCTCCAGGCGCAGCCCGAGCTGGCGACCGCGCGGATCTTCGCCGCGCTGCTCGTCCTGTCCGTCCTCGCTCTCGCTCTCTACGCGCTCGTCTCGCTCGCCGAGCGGGTGCTCGTCCCCTGGAACCGGGAGGTCACCACCGAATGAACAAGAGACTCCTCGCCCTCGCCGCGGTCGCGGCGGCCTGCGCGATCCCGTCCGTGTCCGCCGCCGGCACGACGAACGTGTCCGTGCTGCTCGACTGGACGCCGAACCCCGACCACGTCGGCCTCTTCTACGCGCAGGACGAGGGGCTGTTCGCGAAGCGCGGCCTCGACGTGTCGATCAGGCCGCCGTCCGACCCGACGACGGCGCTCAAGCTCGTCGCCGCGGGCAAGGTCGACTACGCCGTCTCGTACGAGCAGGAGGTCTACTTCGCGGCCGCCAAGAAGCTGCCGGTGGTCGCGATCGCCGCGATCGTGCCGCGGCCGCTGAACTCGATCATGGCGATCGAGCCGCAGATCAAGAACGTGCGCGACCTGAAGGGGAAGACGATCGGCGTCACCGGGGTGCCCTCCGACGACGCGTCGCTCGCGACGGCGCTCTCGCACGCCGGCCTCACGCTCGCGAACGTGAAGGTGCAGCACGTCGGCTACAACCTCCTGCCGGCGCTGCTCGGCCACAAGGTGGACGCGGTGCTCGGCGTCTACCGCAACGTCGAGGGAATCGAGCTGCGGCAGCGCGGGTTCGAGCCGACGATCATCCCGCTCGACAAGGCGGGCGTACCGACCTACGACGAGCTCGTGCTCGTGGCGAGCGCCGACCGCCTGCGCTCCGACCCTGCGTACAAGGTGGAGACCAGGCGGCTCGTCGCCGGCTTCCTCGCGGGAACCGCGGCGGCGCGCACCCACCTGAAGACCTCGCTCGCCGTGCTGAAGAAGGAGACCACCTCGAGCGACGCCTTCCTCGCGGCCGCCACCCCGGCGACACTCGCGCTCCTCACCGGCCGGGGCGGGGTCGGCTGCATGCGCACCGCGACGTGGGCGCGCTTCGGCGCCTGGATGCACGCGCGCGGACTGCTGAAGACGGCCGTGCCGGCGAAGGACGCGATGACGACGGCGTTCCTGCCGGCGCGCTGCAAGCGCTAGGCCGGGCGGATAGCGAGCAGGACGCCGGACTCGAGCGCGATCCGTGCCTCGGCGGCGGCGAACTCGTTCGAGACGCCGCGGCTCGTGCCGGGCGGGAGCGTCTCGCCGTCCAGCGGATAGCGGAGGCCCGCGGTCGCGATCCCGGCCGCGGGCCCGCCGAGGGCGAAGAGCGAGATCGTCTCGCCGGGCTCGCCCGCAAGCGTCCGCTCGCTGCGGATCACGTGGACATGCGCCTCGCCGAGGAGCGCGTCGAGTTCGACACCCGCGTAGCGGTCGGCGGCGAGCAGCACGAGCGTGCCGAGGAGATGGTCGAGTCGGCCGCCGTCGCTGCCGAGGGTGAGGATCCGCCGGGCGCCGAGCCGAACGGCCTCGTCGAGCGCGAGCTCGAGGTCGGTCGCATCCTTCGCGGCCGGGTGCCGCTCGAGCCGGGTCCCGGCCGCCTCGAACGCGACGAGCGTCTCCGGGGCGATCGAGTCGAAGTCGCCGATCGCGACATCGACGCGAAGGCCGAGCGCGAGCGCCGCGTCGGCGCCACCGTCGGCCGCGACGACCAGCGCGCCCGCCGGCAGAGCGAGCTCCGCGACGGGCGCCGCGCCGGAGGTGACCACCACGACCG
>DATFMW010000252.1:0-4846 GCA_035266765.1 Gaiellaceae bacterium
GGCCGGCGTGCCAGACGACACCGAAGAAGGCGACGTTGACGAGCACCACCAGGAGCGCGACCCAGGTGTACGCGGGCCGCGAGAACCCGCCCGAGACGATCTGGAACTCGCTGCGGAAGATCCCCGAGACCGGGAGGCCCGACAGGGCGAGCGCCGCCACGAGGAACATCGGCCCGCTCCAGGGGAGCACCGTCGCCGCCCCGTGGACGTCGTCGATCTCCTTCGTGTCGTAGCGCCGGAGGATCGAGCCCGCGCCGAAGAAGGCGAGCCCCTTCGCGGCGGCGTGGTTGAGGACGTGCAGGAGCGCACCGGCGACGGCGATCGGCATGCCGAAGCCGATCCCGATCGCGATCACCCCCATGTGCTCGATCGAGGAGTAGGCGAGCAGACGCTTGAAGCTCTGCTGCCGCAGGACGAAGAGCGCGGCGAGCCCGAGGGAGATCGTCCCGAAGACGAGCAGCGCCTCGCGCGCGAAGCCCGCTCCGACCGAAGCGGCCGTCGGCTGGAAGAAGCGGAGGATCGCGTAGAACGCCGTGCCGAGAAGTGCGCCCGAGAGCATGGCCGACACGGGGCTCGGCGCCTCGCTGTGAGCGTCCGGGAGCCACGTGTGGAGCGGCGCGAAGCCGACCTTCGTCCCGAAGCCGATCACCGCGAGAAGGAAGGCGAGCTGGACGGGGACCTGCGGCAGGTGCGGTGCGGCTGCGATGACGGTGTCGTAGTGCGGCACGTAGCTGTCGCCGAGCTGCGCGGTTCCCGCGGCGTAGAGGAACACGACCGCGAGGAGCGCGAGCCCGAGCCCGACCGAGGCGAGCAGGACGTACTTCCAGGCCGCCTCGAGTGCGGCGTCCGTGCGCTCGAGCGCGACGAGGAGGACGGAGACGACCGTCGTCAGCTCGACCGCGATCCAGAGCGAGCCGTAGTCGTCGACCACGGGGACGAGCAGCATCGTCCAGCCGAACAGGTTGAGATAGGCGAGGTAGCGGCGGGCGAACGGCGCGTAGTCGCGCCTCGTCCGGTCGCGGACGAGATACCCGTGCGAGAAGACGGCGGCAGCCGCATAGAGGAAGCCGGTGGCGAGCAGGAAGACCGCGCCGAGGGCGTCGACGCGGAACCAGGCGCCCGCGAGCGAGACGGTCGCCCCGTGGCGGACCGCCGCCGCGAGCGCGACCGTCAGCGCCAGCGACGTGGTGCCGGCGACGATCGTCGCCGCGGTCGCCAGCGCGGGACGCGCGACGAGCGCGACGCACGTCGCCCCGAGCGGGACGAGGAGGAGCACGGCGATCAGCGAGCCCATCTCATCCCCTCAGCCGGTGCAGCGCCTCGGTGGCGACGCTCGTCCGGTGGACGCCCAGGTACTGGACGAGCAGCACGAAGACGAGGACGCCGACGACGAGGTCGAAGAGCAGGAGCAGGGCGAGGATCAGCGGCAGGCTCGGCGCCAGCACGAGGCTCGCGAGCGAGACCCCGTTCTCGAGCATCAGGAAGCCGATCAGCTGCGACGGCGCGAACGGCCGCACGATCATCAGCAGGAAGGAGACGAGCACGACCGCCACCGAGACGGCGACCGCCGAGAGCGGGAGCCGGCTCGTGCTCTGGAGCGGGAGCCGGGCGAGGGCGAGGAAGGAGAAGCTCGCGAGCGCGATACCGACGAGCACGGCGCTCGGGAAGCCGATCGCCGACGGAACCCGCACGCGCACCTCGAGCGTCCGGATCACGACCCCGATGAAGAGCGGCACGGCCAGCGCCTTGAAGGCGATCGTGACGGCGCCGAGCGCGTAGAGCCCGGCCCCGTGCGCCGTGCCGGCCGCCGCGAACGCGAGAACGGCGACGAGCGCGGAGCTGAGCGCGTAGAGCCGCAGCTGCTCCCAGACGTCCTGCGAGCGCAGCAGGGCGAACGCGATCAGGAGCACGGCGACCGCGGCCACGCTCGAGATCGCCCCGAAGACGGTGAGGTCGGCGGCCCCGAACTGGTGCTCGAAGACGAACGAGATCACCCCGAGCACGGCGAGCAGGAAGCTGCCGACGGTGAACTCGGGGATCTTGTACAGGCGCAGCTTCGCGAACGACGACTCGATCGCGGCGATCACGAGGCCGATCCCGAGCGCCTTGGCGAGCAGGAGTCCGAGCGCGATCAGCACGTGGTCGAGCCGGCCGTCGCCGGCCAGCCCCCACGGGGCCGCGAAGACGTTCGCGAGCAGCACGAAGAGGATCAGCTGCTTCATCGACGAGCCCCACTTCAGAAGGGCGAAGCCGGGGCCGGAGTGCTCGAGCGTGCGCGCCTCCTCGATCATCCCGAACTCGAGGGACGAGCCGTGGTTCTCGAGCGGGACCCGTCCCGTCTCGGCGAGGACGAGCATGAAGAACGCCGCCAGCACGAGCAGGTGCGACGGGCGCAGGACCTCGACCGTCGAGCTCTCGAGCGTCTTCACGAGTGCGAACGGGAGGTCGGTCTGCGTGGTGAGCGCGACGACGAAGACGACGAAGAGGATCGTCGGCTCCGCCAGCGCCCCGAAGCTGCGGACGCGGCTCGAGCCGAGCTGGGCGTACGGGCTGCCGCTGTCGATCGCCGCGAGCGAGACGGCGTAGCTCGCGAGCGAGAGCAGGAACCCGCCGCCGAGGATGTCGCCCATGTAGGCCAGCTGGGGCGGGAACGCGACGAGCACCGGGATCAGCAGCGGCACCGTCAGGTAGCAGGCGAATGCGACGTACGGCGCCGCCCGGAAGGCCGGCCCCGCCCCGTCGGGGAGGACGGTCTCCTTGCGGAAGAGCTTGGCGATGTCGTAGTAGGGCTGGAGCAGCCGTGGGCCGTGCCGCATCTGCACGATCGCCTCGACGCGGGCGATCACACCTGTGACGAGAGGTGCGAAGACGACGACGCTGCCGACCTGCACGGCCTGGACGATCCAGTCGCTGAGATGCGGCATGGGGTTCCGACGGCTCCTCTCGATGCGGCGCGACCTGCGCTGCGTAGAAGCCATCAGCCGTCGGAACGGCGGTTCAGGAGGCTTGCTCCCAGCCAGAGCTTCATCTGGCTCGCGCCGAGACGCTACCGAAGCGCCGCCCCGGCGCGCAAGCGAGCCCCGGTGTGCGGCCGGCGGGCGGGCGTAGGATTGCCGGCAGGCGAGAGGAGGGCCCGGTGGAAGTCACGTGTTTCGTCGAGATCCCGAAGGGCAGCCGCAACAAGTACGAATACGACCCCGGACGCGGGGTGATCAAGCTCGACCGGCACCTCTTCTCCTCGGTCGTCTACCCGGCCGACTACGGCTTCATCGAGGAGACCGACTCCTCGGCCGGCCATCTCGACGCGCTCGTGCTCGTCAACGAGCCGACGTTCCCCGGCTGCCGTATCGACGTGCGTCCCGTGGGGCTCTTCCGCATGCGCGACGAGGCGGGGATCGACGACAAGGTGCTGTGCGTGCCGGTCAGCGACCCGGAGTGGCGCGACGTGCACGAGCTCGAGCACGTCACGGCACGCCTCCGCGACGAGATCGCCCACTTCTTCGCGGTCTACAAGGATCTCGAGCCGGACGGCGTCACCGCGATCGAAGGCTGGGCGGGGCGCGTCGAGGCGGAGGAGGCGATCGAGGCGGCCCGCCGCGCCGCCGGGCACGCCTGAGCGGAAGCGGCTCCGGCAGGCGGGTGCCGGTCCGCGGCCGGGAGCCGTCTGCACGGCCCCCGGCCGTTGCCCGTCCCTACGGGGCGATCGGTATCCAGGCCGGCGGCTGAGCCGACTGGTCAGTCACGGGAGCGCTTCCCGGTTGTGCCCACGCGTACGAGGAGCCCGGGATCGGGTTCTCGCACACGATCGGGACCCAGGGCGGCGGCTGCGTGCACTCCGCCCCCTGCTGGGCCGTGCCGGGCTGACCCCAGGGATATGCTGCCCCCGGCGGAGCGTTTCCCGCGAGGGCCGGGAAGGCCACCGCGAGCGCCGCCGCTGAAGGGACGAGCCATAGGAGAGCCTTGCGGGATCGCATGGTCCCCTCCTTTCGACTCATCGATGGAACCGCTCGCGGACGATCCCATCTGCGTCTGACCGTATGCCGTCGCGCGAAACCCGCAACGATGAGCGCGCGCAGCTACACGAGGTGGGGCGCCAGGGCGACGAGCAGCCCGCCGTCGTCGTCGTAGGCCGGGAAGAAGTCGGCCTTCACGGGCTTGCGCTGGCCGGCGCGGGTGCGCAGCTCGATCGTCTCGTCGAGGCGGCGCACGCCCCACTCGAGCGCGAGCTTCGCCGGGTTGCGCGCCTCCTCGAAGCCCGAGAAGGCGAACGCGTCGACGAGGTCGGCGCCGAGCAGGTCGGCCTCGGCCCACCCGGTCAGCTCGAAGACGCCGCGGCCGGCGGCGAGGATCCGTCCGTTCCGGTTGCAGACGACGAAGCCGGTTCCCGGTGCGGGGTAGTAGTCGTCCATGAGCTCGAAGAGGAAGCCGAAGCCGCAGTGGCGGCAGGACACCGCGTGGTTCGTGAACCCTTCCTTGCCATCCGTGTCGATCGAGCGCTCGCGGCAGTTCGGGCAGATGAAGTACGGCACGGGCCCTCTAGGGTAGCGAGTGCTGTTGCCGTCTCAGGCGCGTGGCAGCGCGTCGACGCGCGGCGATGCCAGGGATGCCAGAGAGGGGCGTCACGGTTCCGTCGGGAAGGCGCGACCCCGCCGTGACAGGGAGCCTGCGACGATTCCGGCAGGGACTCTTGCTCCCCCGAAGGGGGAGAACCTGCGCCGTTCGCGGGACACGTCGGGAGCGGACGTGTCCGGGTGCCGCTCCGCGGCGGCTAGACCGCGGCCGCTAGACCTCGGCCGCCTCGGCCTCGGGGCGCGGCGCGGTCAGCGCGGTGCCGCCGTGGCCCTCC
>DATFMW010000253.1:0-5876 GCA_035266765.1 Gaiellaceae bacterium
GCGCAGGGATACGCGCAGGTGCTCTACCTCAAGAGTCCCGGCGGGGTCGTCGCCGCGGCCCGCCGCACCGCCCGCTACCGGAAGCTCGTGGAGCGCGCGACCGCCGGCACCGGCATCGACCCGAACCTGCTCGAGGCGATCGTCTTCCTCGAGAGCGCCGGCCGGCCCGACGTGATCGCCGGCAACGACCCGGCGAGCGCGGCCGGCCTGACGCAGATCCTCGCCGGCACGGCGCAGAGCTTCCTCGGCATGCACGTCGACCTCGCCCAGAGCCGCCTCCTGACGCGCGCGATCGCCGCCGCGCAAGCCGCGGGCCAGGCGAAGGCCGTGCACCGGCTCGAGGCACGGCGCCGCCGCGTCGACGACCGCTTCGTCCCCGCCAAGGCGCTCGCCGGCACCGTCCGCTACCTGCTCACCGCGCGGCGGATCCTCGGCCGCGACGACCTCGCCGCCGTCTCGTACCACATGGGCATCGGCAACCTCCAGGGCGTGATCCGCGACTACGCGGGTCGTGGCGGAACCGTGAAGGAGCTCGTCGCCCGCGACGACCTCTCCTGGGCGCGCCTCTACTTCGCCTCCTCGCCGATCGCCCACCGCGCCGCGTGGGCCCGGATCGCGAGCTTCGGCGACGACTCGCAGACCTACTACTGGCGCGTCCTCGCGGCCGAGCAGGTCATGCACCTCTACCGCACGGATCCCGCCGGGCTCCGGCAGCTCGCCGTCCTGCACCGGGAGAAGGCGGGCGCCGAGGACGTCCTCCACCCCGCGGCCGAGACCGAGCAGTTCGCCTCGCCCGACCAGCTCGACGGGGCCTGGCACCGGGGCGACGTCCAGCCGCTGCCCGCGCCGCCCGCCGCGTTCCACCTCCGCGTCGCCCCGACGATGGGCGCGCTCGCCGACAAGCTCGGCCGCAAGCCCACCCTCTACCGCGGCCTCCGGCCGGAGGCGCTCGCGCTCCTCCTCTACCTCGCCGGCCGCGTCCACGCGCTGAGCGGCGCGCCGGCGCTGGTCGTCGCCACGACCGTCCTCGACGACGCGTACCGGCAGCAGCTCCCGCCCGGCGACCCGAACGCGGGCACCGGCTACTCGCTGCTCACGACCGGCTACGCGTTCGACATCCGCCGCACGTACAGCTCGCAGGCGCAGGCCGCCGCGTTCCAGTACGAGCTCGAGCGGCTCCAGGCGCGCAACCTGATCGCCTGGGAGCGCCGCCCCGACACGATCCACGTCACCGTCTCCTCCGCCGCGGCCTCGCTCGTGCTCGTCCTGCTCCGGCGCGTGCCGGCGGGATCGCGCTAGAGAACGCGTAATACGAATTGTGGTACAGTGATCCGGATGCCACGGACGGTGCAGGCACGGCTGGACGAGCGCTCCGAGCAGGACCTCGCGCTCTTGCGCAACGAGGGCCGCACCGACTCGGAGGCGATCAGACTGGCCTTGCACGAGGCCGCCGAGGCGCGCCGGCGCAGGAGCGCGCTGCAACTCGAAGCGGAGGCCGCCGCCGCCGATCCGGACGACCTCGCCGAGGCGCTGCGCGTCCGCGGCGAGATGGACGCGATCGCCGCGGCCTGGTCCGAGCCCGAGTAGGGCGTGGTCAGGGGCGAGATCTTCCGGCTGCGCCTCCCACGCGGAGCGCGCGGCTCCGAGCAGCGCGGCGCTCGCTACGCGGTGATCGTCCAGGCCGACGAGCTACTCGCCCTCTCGACCGTGCTCGTCTCGCCGACGTCGGCCCCGGCGCCGGCGCGGTCCTTCCGACCCGCGATCGAGATCGACGGCACACCGACGCGGGTGCTCGTCGAGCAGACGACCGCGATCAGCCCCGACCGGCTCGGCGACTCCGTGGGCCGTCTCGACGCCGCCGAGTTGCGCAACCTCGACGCCGCCCTCTCGGTCGTCTTCGGACTCTGACTCCGAGGCTCGAGGTGCGGCCCCGGCTACAGCAGCGCGCTGACGGCGCGGATCACGCCGACGGTCGGCAGTGGCGGGTTCAGCGCGACGTAGGCCGGCCGCCAGGCGGTCGGCTGGAACTTGTCGAGGTAACGCGTCAGCGTGCGGAAGTGGTAGCGGGAGTCGAAGAACGAGATCGCCGGTGCCGCCGCGCGGAAGAGGACGTGTGCGCGCCTGTCGAGCTGCGCCTCCGACCCGCGCAGCGGCGCGATGTCCATCCAGGCGCGCTCGGCCCCGGTCGTGGCGAGCGCCCGGAGCGCCTCGACGACGGCGGCCTCGGTCGCGCCCATCGGCGCGTCGGGCCGGCGCACGAGGTCCTCGAGGAACCAGCCGTTCTCCGCCGGAACCGGCGTGCAGGCGAGAAGCGCCTCCACGCGCCCGTCGCACCGCGCGACGAACAGCCGCTTCTCCGCGGCGTGGGTCAGCGGCGAGGAGCGGAGGAACGAGCTCGCCGCCGGGCGCGCGAGCCCGGCCTCCCAGGCGGCGAGCGCGGCACGCGCGGGCTCCTCGTCGGCGGCCTCGTAGGCCCGCACCGAGACGCCGGCGCGCGCCGCCTTGTTCAGGCACCAGCGCAGGTGCTTGCCCGGATCCCCGCGCGGCGGCTGCCACTCGGCGAGCGAGAAGAACGGCTGCTCGCCGATCTTGAGCACGCTGTAGCCGTGCCCGAGCGCGTGCGCCGCCGTCTCGGCGCCGACGAGGAGCAGGCAGACGCGCAGCTTCCGGCGGCGCAGGGCAGCCGTCGCCTCGTCGAGCACGACCCCCGCGCTGTCCTCGGCCGCGAGCGGGTCGCCCCAGACGACCGCGACGCCGTTCCGCTCGAGATAGGCCACGGCGCCCTCGCCCGTCCCGGCGAAGACGTACTGCCACGGCGCGTCGTAGCGCAGGCAGAACGAGAGCGGGTTGCGCCCGAACCGGGCCAGCAGCTCGTCGGCGCGAACCCGTCCGTCGGACGCGAAGGTCACGGCACAGACCCTAGACTTCCGGTTTCCCGAGCCGCGAGGCGATGCGCGCAGCGAAGGCCGGGCTCGAGCGCACGGACGGGAGCCGATCCAGGGCGGTGAGGCCGGCTAGCGGCTACAGCCGTTCTGCGCCCACGCGAAGCTGGCCTCGGCGAGGCGTGGCGGCCCGGCGAGCAGGTCCTCCCACCGGTCCGCGGCAGACCACACCGTCGCGTCGCGCAGGATCCGGCGGATGCTCTCGCACGCGTCCGCGCCCGAGAAGACGAAGATCGCCTGGTTACCGGCGATGAAGACCTCGTGCCGTTCGAGGCTCTTGTCGGCGAGGTCGAACGGCGGCCCCTCGGCGATGAGCGCGCGGGCGGCGTCGACCGCCTGCGGCTTGAGCGGGACGATCACCGCGATCTGCTCGACGGTCTCGCTCTTCGCACAGAGGTCGGCGAGCAGGTCGGCGAGCTCGACGAGCAGGCCCATCCCGAGCGGGCGAACGAGCACCGACGGGGCGCCGTGAGGCTTGACGACGAGCGCCGGCCGGCCGGCGAGCAGATCGGGGCCTGCGCGTCCGATCCGGACGCCGTCGAGGTCGCGGTAGGCGAACGTGCGCTGCACGATGCGGCCGTCGGAGCGCCCGTCGAGCTCGACCGCGTCGAGCCCCGGCGTCAGCTGCCCGGTCACGGACTGCCCGTCGGGCTCCAACCAGCGAACCGGATACGAAGTAGCAACGCTCGCCATGGACGAATGATGGGGAACGACAGCGGCCCCTTCAGCCGCGAACCTACAGAGATGGCTTGCGGATAAGTTCGTATTCCGACCCTGCGGGTTCCCGGCGCACG
This sequence comes from Gaiellaceae bacterium, assembly GCA_035266765.1. Lineage (GTDB taxonomy): Bacteria > Actinomycetota > Thermoleophilia > Gaiellales > Gaiellaceae > Palsa-739. Next base: position 3,737 of record DATFMW010000253.1, read on the forward strand.
CACTGTTCGCGATTCGTATGATCTTCGACCGTGCGCAGGCGAGATCTTCCAGCAGCGGTTGGCGAGGCGTTGGTCGTGCTCGTCGCGCTCGCGCTCGCATTCGCGGCCGGCGTGGCCGGCTGGGCCGTCGGCCACTCGCAGCACCAGGCCGCGCAGACGGTCACGGTCACCGGCTCGGCCGGGACGGCCACGACGGCGCCGACGACCGCCGTCAGCGCGCAGGTTGCGGCGGGTGCGCACACGTTCGTCCAGTTTGCGTGTGTCCAGTGTCATGGGCCGCAGGGGCAGGGCGGCGTCTCGCCGTACGTGCCGGCGCTGAGCAAGATCAAGAAGACGCTCACCGTGGCCGCGCTGTCGAAGATCATCAATCACGGCCTGGGCGAGTCGGCGAAGCCGACGCATCCGTACATGCCGGTGTGGGGCGAGGTGATCTCGAAGACGCAGGTCGCGAACCTCGTCGCCTACATCCGGGCCGGGCTGCCGCCGGTGGCGGACACCACCCCGGTGGTGGTGCCGCAGGGGCAGGGGCCGGTGGTCGCGGGTGAGGCGCTCTATGTCCGCTACGGCTGCATCAACTGTCATGGCCCGAACGGTCTCGGCGGTGTCGCGAATCCGCTCTCGCCGGACAAGTCGATCCCGCCGCTGTCGGGGCAGGGGTTCCGCCACGACTTCCCGACCGACAAGGCGATCTACGACATCATCCAGTCGGGCAGCGTGATCGGAAAGGCGCCGATCGTGAGCATGCCGCACTGGGGCGGCATCATCCCGCCCACCGAGATCCGCGAACTGATCGCCTACCTCAAGACACTCAAGTAGCGGCCGCGGCCGCCGACTACCGGTGCGTGCTCGCTCCAGTAGTCGTCGCACTCGCCGTTGCCGCCTCGTCGTGGGGGCTCGCGCCCGACACCGGGACGCGGATCGCCGACGGCGTGTCGACGGAAGCGGTTTCCTCCGGCGGCGTGGTGCATGCCTGGGTGACCTCGGCGGGCGGCATGAGCACCTTCGAATCGACGAACGGCCTCACGTTCACGCCGTTCGAGGATGCGCTCACCCCGCCCGGCGCGGACGCCGCGGTGGTTCCGATCGCCCGCGGCGGCTGGCGCATGTACTTCACCCAGCAGACGCCGACCGGGAAGGTGATCGGGAGCGCCGTCTCCGGCGACCTCCTCAACTGGACGGTCGAGCCCGGCGTGCGGCTCGACCTCGGCACGAGCAAGGCCACCGGCGTGCCCGAGGCGGTTGCGCTCCCCGACGGCCGTGTCCGCCTCTACTACGTCGCGAGCGGCGGCCGTGCGGAGACGATCGATAGCGCGATCTCCACCGACGGGCTGACGTTCGCGCCGGAGAAGGGCGACCGGCTCACGGGCGGGTACGTCGACCCGGCGGTCGTCCGGCTCGCGAACGGCTCCTGGCTGATGGTCTGCTCCACCTCGCCGTCGTCGAAGCAGCGGTTGTTCACCGCAACCTCGCCCGACGGGCTCACGTGGACCGTCGCCGCGAAGCCGGTCCTCGACAGCAAGAGCGCGAACGTGCTCGACCCGACGCTTGTCCCGCTCGGAGGCGACCGCTTCCGTGTCTACTTCAGCGTCGCCCCGATCGGCAAGCAGCTCACCGGTCCGTACCGCGTCGAGAGCGGCGTTCTCAGCCACAGTGCCGCGAAGGAGCCGGTGAAGAAGCCGGCGAAGAAGCACAAGAAGCCGAAGCACAAGAAGAAGCCGTAGCCCGCGCATAGACTCGGAGGCGATGTCTCCGAAGACGTTGACCGGGGCCGAGCTCGACCTGAACGACGCCCCGGCGCGCGACTGTGACCTCTTTCTCGTCGACGGCAACAACCTCGCCTACCGCGCCTTCTTCGCGCTGCCGGAGGAGCTGGCGACGAGCGAGGGCTTCCCGACTGGGGCGCTGCTCGGCTTCACGAACATGCTCTTCAAGCTCCTGGCCGACTACCGGCCGAAGGGCGTCGCCGTCGCCTGGGACACGCGTCCCGTCCACCGCGCCGCGCAGGCCGAGGCGGCCGAGGTCGTCTACAAGGAGGGCCGGCGGCCGATGCCCGACCTCCTGCGCGAGCAGTTCCCGCACTTCCGGCCGATCGTCGAGGCCTTCGGCTACTCGAACCTCGAGTTCGAGGGCTGGGAGGCCG
>DATFMW010000254.1:0-26266 GCA_035266765.1 Gaiellaceae bacterium
GTAGTTCGCGACGACCGCGCCCGCCGCGGCCGCGGCGCGCACGTTCAGGAGCGCGAGCCGCCCGTCGTTCGTCCAGGCGTCCTCGTAGAGCGCGCACTTGCGCAGGCCCTCACCGTGAAGCTGCGGCACCATCCGGTGCGCGCGCTCGAGCTCGACGAGCCCGTTCAGGCGCGCCCGGGCGAGCGTCGAGTAGAGGACGATCCCGGCCTGGACGAACCAGGGCCGGTACGGGCCGTCCTCGTAGAGCGGAAACAGGAACGGCAGCCGCCGGACGAGGTGCGGCGCGACGATCGTCATCAGGAGGCGCCGCTCGTGGTGCGCCTCGCGGACGAGGCCGACATCGCCGAGCCGGAGGTAGCGCAGGCCGCCGTGGATCAGCTTCGACGAGGCGCTCGAGGTGGCACCGCCGAAGTCGCCGCGCTCGACGAGCGCGACCGAGAGCCCGTGCGCGCTCGCGGCCTCGGCGATCCCGGCGCCGACGATGCCGCCGCCGACGACGAGCAGGTCGAACCGCTGGGTCCCGAGCCGCTCGAGCGCGGCCGCCCGGTCTAGGACAGCCACAGCGGATTCGTCCAGGCGCGACCGCCGTCGGCGTCGGCGACCTCGAGCCGTCCGTAGGGGCCGTCCCAGGGCCGCTCGAGCCGGCACGCGGTGATGAGCCCGTTCGCGTCGCGCTCGAGCACCTGGGATGCGTACGGGTAGCCGAGCCGGCCGGCATTCGCCCGGGCGCCGCGGCGGCGCGACGAGACGAGCGTGACGCTCCGGGCGGGGCTCGTGCGCACGACGACCGCGTCGTCCGAGAGCTCGAGGCTCTCGATCGCCGGCCCCGTCGAGCCGTAGAAGGAGCCGGTGCGAAGCGCGTCGAGCACGGCCGCCTGCGAGCGCTCCGCCGCACGCACCATCGTCCACGCGTAGCCGCTGTCGTAGCCGGGATGGTGCGAGTCGTCGGTGACGAGCCCGTACAGGAGCCGTCCGCGCTCGAGCGCCTCGTCCCAGTGGAGCGACGAGTCGCCGCGACCGACCTCGAGCTCGCAGCCGGCGTTCCACACCTCGAGCCCGAGGAGCCCCTCGCAACCCTCCCACTGGTCGGCGCGCAGGCCGCTCCAGTACGTGTGCGCGATGTACGGGACGCCGCCGTTGGCGAGGATCCACGCCACGACGTCGGCGAGCGGCTCGAAGTCGCCGGCGGGCGCCACCGGGTCGGCCTCGACGCCGAGCGCGAGCACGTGCGCGTCGTCGTCGGCACCCGGCGCGCAGGCGTCCAGCTCGGTGGACGGGATCACGAGCAGCTTCCGCGTGGAGGGCTCGACGGTCCGCACCCAGTGGTCGGTGATCGCCAGCACGTCGTAGCCCGCCCACTCGTAGTGGCGGACGAGCATCTCCGGCGGCAACTCCCCGTCCGAGTTCGTGGTGTGGGCGTGGAGCGCGCAGCGCAGCCAGATGCCCTCGGCGGAGAACGGATTCACGGGCCCGACCCTATCGCTCTGGTGACGGGCCCGTGACAGGACTGATATACGCATTGAATCCTGATCGCGGACGTGCTTCGATCACCACTCCGCACCATTCCGACCTGGAGGGCATATGGAGGACTACGAGGCGCAAGAGATCGAGTTCTGGCGCAAGCTCGAGGAAGAGGAGATGAGCCGCTCCCAGATGCTGAAGCGCAGCATCGCGGCGGCGACCGGCCTCACCATCCTCTCGGCTCCGGGCGTCGCACTCGCCTCGCGCGGCCGCAGCGGCGCGGCGAAGCCGCCGCGGAAGGGCAAGCTCATCTCGATGAAGGAGCTCGTCGCAGAGGCCAAGAAGGAAGGCCACCTCAACACGATCGCGCTCCCGCCCGACTGGGCGAACTACGGCGAGATGATGTCGACGTTCCAGAAGAAGTACAAGATCCCGATCACGAACTCGAACCCCGACGGCAGCTCGGCCCAGGAGAACCAGGCGGTCTCGTCGCTCAAGGGCGACTCACGCGCCCCGGACTGCGTCGACGACGGTCCCGCGTTCGCGATTCAGGGCACGATCGACGGCCTGTTCGACCGCTACTACGTCCGCAACTACGCGACGATCCCGCGCGCGATGAAGGACACGCGCGGCTACTGGACGGGCGACTACTGGGGCGCCGTTTCGATCGGCTACAACTCGAGCATCGTCAAGACGCCGCCGAAGGCGTGGAAGGACCTGCTCAACCCGGAGTACAGGGGCCAGGTCGCCATGAACGGCTCGCCGCTCACCGCGGGCTCCGCGGTCGCCGGCGTCTTCGCCGCCGCGCTCGGGAACGGCGGCTCGCTCACGAACGTCGCTCCCGGCATCGACTTCTTCGCATCGCTGAAGAAGGCCGGCAACTGGCTGCCCGTCGACGCGTCCCCGCAGACCGTCGCCTCCGGCCAGACCCCGATCGTGATCGACTGGGACTACCTGAACCTCGCGTACGCGAAGGAGTTCCCGGCTGCGAACTGGAAGGTCACGATCCCGGCCGACGGCGTGTACGGCTCGTACTACTGCCAGGCGATCAACGCGACCGCTCCGCACCCGTGGGCGGCACGACTCTGGCAGGAGTTCCTGTACTCCGACCAGGGTCAGATCATCTGGCTGAAGGGCTTCACGCATCCGGCCCGGTTCCAGGACCTGGCGAAGCGGAAGAAGATCCCGAGCACGCTGCTGAAGGCTCTGCCGCCGGCGGCGCTGTACTCGAAGATCAAGTTCGCCTCGAACGGCCAGCAGACGAAGGCGAAGAAACTGATCGCCACCGACTGGCCGTCGAAGATGGGGGCCTAGCTCCATCTCCAGCACCACTGCAGAGGAGACTCTCCGGCCGGACCGCGTGTCCGGCCGGAGACGTTTCCGGCTCGCCTGGATCGGCACGCTTCCGTTCTTCGCGTACGCGATCGCCTTCCTGTTCCTGCCCGCCGGGGAGGTGCTCGTCGGCGCGTTCAAGGGCGCCCACGGCGGCTGGACGTTCTCAAACCTGACCGAGCTCGTCCACCAGCCGTACCTGCACGCCTTCCGGGCGAGCATCGAGATCAGCCTCGTCACCGCGCTGCTCGGCGGCGCGATCGGGATCGGGCTCGCCTACGCGGCGATCCGCGAGGGGACGCCGCGCTGGATCCGGAACGGGCTGACCACCTTCTCGGGGGTTGCCGCGAACTTCGGCGGCGTCCCACTCGCGTTCGCGTTCATCGCCACCCTCGGCACGATCGGGGTGGCGACCCAGTTCATGCAGAACCAGCTCCACCTCAACGTCTGGCAGGGCTACCAGCTGTTCACGAAGACAGGCATCGAGATCGTCTACCTCTACTTCCAGATCCCGCTGATGGTGCTCGTGATCGCACCCGCGATCGACGGGCTGCGCCGCGAGTGGCGGGAGGCGGCGGCGAACCTCGGCGCGAACTCGTGGCAGTTCTGGCGCCACGTCGGCCTGCCGGTGCTGATGCCGTCGATCCTCGGCGCCATGATCCTGCTGTTCGGGAACGCGTTCGCCGCGTATGCGACGGCGTTCTCGCTCACGAGCGGGAACATCTACATCGTCCCGGTCGTGATCGGCGCGTACTACACGGGCAACGTCTTCTCGAACCCGCACCTCGCGCAGGCACTCGCGATGGGGATGTTCATCGTGCTCGTCGTGATGATGGTGCTCTACGTGCCGCTTCAGCGGCGCGCGGCGAGGTGGGCCAAGTGAGGACGCGCCGCTTCATCGCGCCGTCCGCGGCGGTGTGGCTCCTCCTCGGCGCCGCGTACTTCCTGATCCCGCTGCTCGCGACGTTCCTGTTCAGCCTGCGCTCGCTGCAGACCGGCAAGTGCTGCACCATCGCGTCGTACACGTGGGTCTGGCACAACGGCGAGTTCTGGCAGACGCTGAAGCTCTCGGTCGAGCTCGCCCTCGAGACGATCGCGATCAGCCTCGCCCTGTTCGTGCCGACGGTCTACTGGGTGCACCTGAAGGTGCCGCGCCTGCGGCCGGTGCTCGCGTTCCTCGCCCTCATCCCGTTCGTCGTACCGCCGATCGTGCTCGTCGTCGGCCTGCTCAACCTGTACCGGGGCGCGCCGAGCTGGTTCTACGGCAAGCCCTGGGGCTTCCTCGTCGCGTCGTACGTGATCCTCGCCTTCCCGTACATGTTCTTCTCGCTCGACTCCGGCTTCCGGGCGATCGACGTGCACACGCTGACGGAGGCGTCGCAGAGTCTCGGCGCGAGCTGGCCGCGGACGCTGTTCAGGGTCATCCTCCCGAACATCCGCGCCGCCGCGCTCGCCGGCTCGTTCCTCGCGCTCGCGATCGTGCTCGGCGAGTTCACGATCGCGAACCTCGCCCAGTTCCACACGTTCCCGATCTACCTCCAGTACGTGAACGAGACGCAGGCCTACGCCGCCGGGGCGGCGACCCTCGTCAGCTTCGGGATCACCTGGGCTGCGATGCTGTCCCTCCTCTTCGTCGGCCGCAGCCGCGGCGCCCGTCCAACCCAGATTGCAGGAGCCCGCTGATGCCCTACCTCGAGCTGAACACCCTCGTCCGCCACTTCGGCCCCGTGAAGGCCCTCGACGGAATCGAGGTCGAGCTCGGGCAGGGCGAGTTCCTCTCGCTACTCGGCCCCTCCGGCTGCGGCAAGACGACCGCGCTCCGGCTCGTCGCCGGCTTCGACCGGCCGGACGCCGGCACGATCGTCGTCGACGGCCGCGACGTGACGCACGACTCGCCGAACAAGCGCGACATGGGCATGGTCTTCCAGGCGTACTCGCTCTTCCCGAACATGACCGCGGCCGAGAACGTCGAGTTCGGGCTGAAGGTCCGGCGGGCGGCGAAGCACGACCGGCACAAGCGGGTCGGCGAGCTCCTCGAGCTCGTCGGGCTCGCGAACGCGGGCGACCGCTACCCGCACCAGCTCTCGGGCGGCATGCAGCAGCGGGTCGCGCTCGCGCGCGCGCTCGCGATCGAGCCGCGCGTGCTCCTGCTGGACGAGCCGCTGTCTGCACTCGACGCGAAGGTGCGCGTCCAGCTGCGCGAGGAGATCCGGCGCATCCAGCTCGAGCTCGGGATCACGACGCTGTACGTCACGCACGACCAGGAGGAGGCGCTGTCGATCTCCGACCACGTCGCCGTCATGTACCGCGGACGCATCGAGCAGATGGGCTCGCCGGCGGAGATGTACAGCGCCCCGGCGACGCCGTTCGTGGCGGAGTTCATCGGCACGATGAACCGGCTCGAGTCGACGGTCGTCGACAGCGGGACCGGCGCGATCGAGCACAGTGGCGTGTCGCTCGTGGTCGAGGCCGCGCGGGGACGCGCGAAGGGTGAGCGCGTCCTGCTCCTCGTCCGGCCCGAGACGGTCGAGCTCGCCCGCTCCGACGGCGGCGGCGGGAACACGCTCGCCGGCGAGGTGATCACGCAGACGTTCCTCGGCCCCGTCACGCGACTCAAGGTCCTCGGTCGCGGCACGGAGCTGATCGCCGACGTGCCGACCGCGACCGCGGCCGAGCTGCCGGTCGGGACGCGCGTGACCGCGACGGTGCCCGCCGCGGACGCCCGCCTGCTCGACCTCACGGACGAGCCGGTCGTACTGTCCGAAGAGCCAGCTCCGGCCGGTCCGTGAAGATCCCGGCGACGCCGATCGCCGCGAGCGAACGCATTCGCGCCGGCTCGTTCACGGTGTAGGCGAGCGGGACGAGCCCCGACGCGAGCGCGGAGGCGACCCCGCGCCTCGTCACGCGCCCGTCCACGAAGCCGGCCGCCCAGGCGCCCGCCGCGCCGCGCAGGGAGACGCCGAAGCCGACGTGCTGGACCGTTCGCAGGTCGGGCCGGAGCGCTCGCGCCTCCTCGAGCGCGGGCCGCTGGAAGCAGACGACAGCGTCCTCGTCGCCGAGCAGGCGGACCGTGCGCGCGACGAGGTCGTGGCGCCGGTAGCGGCGCGGCGTCTTCAACTCGGCCATCACGCCGATCCGGCCGCGGCAGAGGTCGAGCACCTCCTCCAGGGTCGGGTAGTCGCGGCCGCGGCGCGGCGCGTCGTGCGTGACGACGAGACGGCCCGCAGCGTCCGCGCGGACGTCGAGCTCGACGAAGTCGGCACCGACCTCGATCGCCCGCTCGAACGCCGGCAGCGTGTTCTCCGGCAGCTCCCAGGAGGCGCCGCGATGGGCGATCACGATCACGCGAGCAGCTCCGCGACCGTGGTTGCGTCGATGGACGGCACGAGCCGGTCGGCGAGCTCGAGCCGCTCGGCGCCGAGCGTCCGCGTCACGCCGACGACGTGCAGCCCGGCCACCTTCGCCGAGGCAACCCCCGCCTCGGTGTCCTCGAAGGCGGTGACATCCGCCGCCGGCAGGCCGAGACGAGCGACCGCGAGCTCGTATGGCTGCGGATCGGGCTTCCCGCGTGTGACGTCCTCGGAGGAGACGACGATCGTGAACAGATCGGCGAGGCCGGCCGCACCGAGGACGGCGTCGATCTCCTCGCGCGTGGCCGCCGAGACGACGCCGACGGGGACGCGCGCAGCAGCGAGGCGCACGGCGGCGCGCACGTCCTCGGTGACGGTGCTCCCGTCGCGCGCCCGCTCGACGTAGCGATCGATCCGCGCCCGGACGAGCTCCTCATCGGCGCGCCCGAGCCAGCGCAGGATGATCTCCTCCTCGGTGTTCCCCGCGAGCTCCTCGAAGTAGGCCTGCTCGGTCAGCGGCCGGCCGTGCTCGGCGAAGAGCTCGGCGTAGACCGCATAGAGAATCGGCTCGTCGTCGGAGAGCGTGCCGTTGAAGTCGAAGACGATCGAGCGCGGCGGCATCGGACGGGGATCGTAGTCTCCGCGCATGCCGACCTCAGCGCTTCTGCTCGCGCTCGCCGCGGCCGGTGTCCATGCCCTCTGGAACGTGCTGCTCGCGAACGCGCGCGACCCGCGCGCGGCGACGGCGATCGCGCTGCTCGTGGCCGAGCTCGTGTTCGCGCCGGTCACGTTCGCGGTGTGGGACGTGCACGCCGCCGTGTGGCCGTTCCTGGTCGCGAGCGGGACGCTCCAGCTCGTCTACTTCGGCCTGCTCGCGACCGCGTATCGCCTCGCACCGCTTTCGGTCGTCTACCCGATCGCGCGCGGGGTCGCCCCGGTGCTCGTGCTCGGCGTCGGCGTCGCCGTGCTGGGGCGGGCGACGACCGCCGGGGAGGTGGCCGGCGTCCTACTCGTCGGGGCGGGCGTGCTGCTCGTGCGCGGCCCCGGTCGCGGCGCGGGCCGGGGGGCCGCGTTCGGGCTTGCGATCGCGTGCGTGATCGCGACGTACACGCTCGTCGACAAGCAGGGCGTGACCCACGCGGGCGCGGTGCCCTACCTCGAGCTGTCGATGCTCGGGCCCTCGCTCGTCTACGCGGCCGTCATCTTCCGCCGGCGCACCGCCGCCGAGCTGCGCGCGGAGCTGCGGCCGGCCACGTTCGTCGCCGGGATCGCGACCTTCGGCGCGTACGCACTCGTCCTGCTTGCGCTCCAGCGCGCGGCCGCCGCCCCCGTCGCCGCCGTCCGCGAGACGAGCGTCGTGCTCACCGCGCTCCTGGCCCGGCAGGTTCTGCGCGAGACCGTCGGCTGGCAGCGAATCGTCGGCGCCGCGGCCGTCGCGGGCGGCATCGCGCTGCTCGCGCTCGCCTGACCCACCGCATCCGCAACAGCCATGTCCCGCGACCTGGTCGCAGGACATGGCCGCCGGAGCCATGGCTCGTGACCTGGTCACGGGACATGGCCGGTCGGGGCACGTCCGGAAAGGCCGCGACGCTAGTCGGCGCGGCGCACGTCGGCGAGCAGGCGGTCGAAGTCGGGGCCGTCGAGCTCGGCGAGCGCCCGGTCGTACTTCTCCATCGCCCACGCCCAGAAGTCGAAGTCGATCGGCGAGACGGCGTCCTGGATCGAGCCCCAGAGCGTCCAGCCGACCTTCGACATCAGGCCCCAGAGTCGCGCACGGGCCACCTTGGCCGGGCTCGGCCGCCCGTAGTAGTGCGCGACAAGCTCCTCGAGCTGCCCGGGCGAGAGGTTCGACTCGCTCCAGACGTTGCCGAGCTCGAACGAGGGCTCGTTCTGGCCCGAGTACTCGTAGTCGATCAGCCGGAAGCCGCTCCCCGTCCAGAGGAAGTTCTCGGCGAGCAGGTCGTTGTTGCACGGGACGCGCGCTTCCGGGCGGACGCGCATCGCCTCCTCGAGCGCGCGCACGTGCGGCTCCAGCTCGAGATACCCGTCCGGCAGGCGGAAGCCGCGCTCGCGCACGATCTCGAGGTAGCCGCGCTGGATCGCGAACATGTCGAACTCGTCCCGGAACGACCGACCCGCGTGCAGGCGCCGGCACGCCGCCGCGACCTCCACGAGCCGGTCGCCGCGCCGGAGGGAGTCCGCAGACATCACCTCCGCCTCGATCCACTCGAGCACGAGCACCGACTCCTCCGGCAGGTACGCGACGACGGTCGCGCCGACCCCGGCCTCCGCCGCTGCCCGCGTGTTGTGCACCTCGTTCTCGCGGTCGATCGCGAGCAGCCCCGTATCGCGACCGAAGACGCGGACGACGTACGTGCCCGCCGGCGAGACGACCTTCCAGTTCGTGTTCGTGAGGCCGCCCTCGAGCCGCTCCACCGACGCGGCGTCGTGGAGCTCGGGGACCCGCTCGACGATCCGCCCGAGCGACATGGTCGGCGAGTATACGAGCCCTCGCGGATTTGGACTAGACCTTTGCCGCGAGAGATGGTTTGATCACCCGCGTGTTCCCGCAGCGTGCGCGCGCGGTGGTGGTGGGTGGCGGGGTGGTGGGATGCTCGATCCTGTACCACCTGGCGAAGCTCGGCTGGACCGACGCCGTCCTGCTCGAGCAGTACCAGCTGACCCACGGCTCGACCTGGCACTCGGCCGGTCTCGTCGGCCAGCTCCGATCGTCGCTCAGCCTGACCCGGATGATGCAGTACTCGGTCGGGCTCTACGCCGAGCTCGAGGACTTCACCGGCCTGAGCCCCGGCTGGCATCAGCTCGGCGGCCTGCGGCTCGCGTCGTCGCAGGCGCGGCTCGAGGAGATCCGCCGCCAGGCGGCCTGGGCGCACACGTTCGGGCTGCCGATGGAGATCGTCTCCCCCGCCGAGGCGCAGGAGCTCTTCCCGCCGATGAGCACCGACGGCGTGCTCGCCGCCGCGTTCATCGCCGACGACGGCTACCTCGATCCGAGCCAGCTCACGTTCTCGCTCGCCGACGGCGCCCGCCGCCTCGGCGCGCACATCGAGACGCGCGCCCGCGTGACCGGGATCGAGCGCGGCGAGGACGGCCGCGTCACGGGCGTGGAGACCGACAAGGGCCGGATCGAGTGCGAGGTCGTCGTGAACGCGGCCGGCATGTACGCACCCGAGGTGGCGCGCCTCGCCGGCGTGTCGGTGCCGATCGTCCCGTTCGGCCACCAGTACCTGATCACCGAGCCGCTCGAGCCGACGCTGCCCGCGCTGCCGACGCTCCGCGACCCCGACCTGCTCGTCTACTTCCGCACCGAGGTCGGCGGCCTCGTGATGGGCGGCTACGAACGCGGCCCGGTGCCGTGGGCGCTCGACGGCATCCCGGAAGGCTTCGAGGCAAAGCTCCTACCCGAGGACTGGGATCGGATGGAGGAGCTCTTCTCGAACGCGATCCGGCGCGTCCCGGCGATGGAGACCGCCGAGGTGAAGATGTTCTTCAACGGCCCGGAGGCGTTCACGCCCGACGCCGACTTCCTGCTCGGCGAGACGGAGGTGCCCGGCTTCTGGATCGCAGCGGGCGGCTGCGCGCACGGGCTCGCGGGCGCCGGCGGGATCGGCAAGACGATGAGCGAGTGGATCGTCGACGGCCGCCCCGAGTGGGACGTCTGGGCGCTCGACGTGCGCCGCTTCGGACGCCAGTACGCGAGCCAGCCGTACACCCTGGCGCGCACCCACGAGGCGCTGTCGAAGTACTACGACATCAAGTACCCGGGCGAGGAGCGCCAGGCCGGCCGGCCGCTGCGCGTCTCCACCGCGTACGTCCGCCACCGCGAGCTCGGCGCCTCGTTCGGCGAGAAGGCCGGCTGGGAGCGCGTGAACTGGTACGAGTCGAACGCGGCCGGCGGCGACGAGTCGCTGCGGCCGCGCGGCTGGGCCGGCGAGAACTGGTCGCCCGCGATCGAGACGGAGGCCCGGGCGACGCGCGAGGCTGTCGCGCTCTTCGACCAGTCGAGCTTCTCGAAGCTCGAGGTCTCCGGGCCGGGCGCGCTCGCGCTGCTCGAGCGCCTCTGCGCGAACCGCGTCGACCGGCCCGTCGGCACGGTCGTCTACACGCAGCTCCTGAACGAGGCCGGCGGGATCGAGGCCGACCTCTCGGTGCTCCGCCGCACCGCCGACCGGTTCCTGCTCGTCACCGGCACGGCGTTCGGCGGCCACGACCGCTCCTGGATCGAGCGGCACGCCCCGCGCGACGGCTCGGTCTCCGTCGCCGACGTCACCTCGGCGTACGCCTGCTTCTGCCTCTGGGGGCCTCGCGCGCGCGACGTGCTCGCACCGCTGACGAAGTCCTCGCTCGCGAGCGAGGACTTCCGATACATGACCGCGCGGGAGCTCGCGGTCGGCGACGTCCCGTGCATCGCCTCGCGCGTCACGTACGTCGGCGAGCTCGGCTGGGAGCTCTACTGCCCGGCCGAGTACGGCCTCGGGCTCTGGGACACGCTCGTCGAGGCCGGGCACCCGCACGGTCTCGTCCCGGGCGGCTACCGCGCGATCGACGCGCTGCGGCTCGAGAAGGGCTACCGCGCGTGGTCGACCGACCTGACCCCGGACACCTCCCCGGACGCGGGCGGCGTCGGCTTCGCCGTGAAGCTCGACAAGCCGGACTTCGTCGGCCGGGCGGCGGTCGAGGCGAGCCGGCGCGACGGCGGTCCGCCCGAGCGGCTCGTCTGCCTCGTCCTCGACGACCCGCGTGCCGTCGCGCTCGGCTCGGAGCCGGTAAGGGCCGCGGGCTCCGACGACGTGCTCGGCCGCGTCACGAGCGGCGGCTACGGCTACGCGGTCGGCTCGAGCATCGCTTTCGCCTACGTGCCCTCGGCCCAGGCCGAGCCGGGAACACGACTCGAGGTGGACATCTTCGGTGAGTGGGTCTCCGGCGAAGTGCGGCCGGAGCCGCTCTACGACCCGCGCGGGGAGCGCCTCCGCGCATGACCGGAACGGCGAGAGAAAGGAGCGCGTCATGACAACGGCCGCCCAGGTGCAGCCGGAGGTCTTTGCTCGAAAGGCGTCGGGGCTCGTGCGGGTGATGTCGCCCGCATCCGCCTTCGCCTACAACGTCCTGACCATGGGGCTCATCTTCCCGTGGACGTACCTCTGGGGGCCGTTCGCGGCGCCCGGCGCGAACATCGCGCTCGGGATCGTGATCGCGATGGTCGCCCAGATCTTCATCTCGCTCGCCTACGTGTGGCTCGCCGCGGCGATGCCCCGCTCCGGCGGCGACTACGTCTTCCAGAGCCGGATCCTGGGCGGGCCGCTCGGCTTCGTGACGGTCTTCAGCGGCTTCGTGATCTGGATCCTCCAGTGGGTCGCGCTCTCGGGCTGGCTGATGGCGATCCTCGCGCTGACACCGCTCTTCCTCACGCTGGGCGTCCACTACGACTCGTCGACCCTCCTCTCCTGGGGCACGTGGTGCCAGTCGGCGAAGGGGATCCTGACCATCTCGATCGTGCAGGCGTTCGTGGCGATGGCGCTCCTCGTGAGCGGCTTCCGCAACTACGTCCGCATCCAGCGGCTGCTGATGTCGGCGACGCTGATCTCGTTCGCAATCATCGTGATCCTGTTCCTCGTCAACGGCACCGGCGACTTCCACACGAAGATCGACGCCTACGCGACGGCGGTGCAGGGCACGCACGGCTTCTACGACTACCTCCTGAACGACGTGTCGAAGGCCGGCTACAACCTGACGGTCGGCTTCAGCTTCCTCGGCACGCTGCTGATCGCACCGATCGCCTGGACGAGCCTCCAGTGGGCGACGTACTCGGTCGAGCAGGGCGGCGAGATCAAGGCCGCGAACTCGGTGCGGTCGCAGATGTTCATGATCGTCGGCTCGACGGTCTTCGTCGGCGTCCTCCTCGCGATCCTCGCGATCGTCGAGCAGCACACCGTCGGCAAGGACTTCCTGCGCGCCGCCGGCGCCTCCTACTACGGCGGCATCTCGGCGTCGGGCAACGGCGTCGGGGCGATCGCGCCCTTCCCGAACGTGCTCGCGATGGTGCTGACGGCCTCGCCGGTGCTCCTGATCCTGATCGCGCTCGGCTACATCGCGAACTCGTTCCAGGTGACGTGCAACTGCTACATCGGGATGACCCGCGTGCTCGTCGCGATGGGCCTCGACCGGACGCTGCCGGCCTGGTTCGCGAAGGTGAACGGCCGGCTCCGCTCGCCCGTGAACGCCCATCTCGCATACTTCGTGGCGGCGATCCCCGTGATCTGGCTCTACAACTACAACGGCAACTGGGTCAGCTGGACGCTCGGGGTGACGTTCGCCTGCGGGTACGTGTTCGTCGTGTCGCTCGTCGCTGCGGCGCTCCTGCCGTTCCGGGCACCGGAGGCGTACCGGGCGGCGCCGAACAAGACGATCCTCGGCATCCCGGCGGTGACCGTGCTCGCGACGATCGGCTTCGCGGCCGGCGCCGCGATGTGCATCTCGTTCCTGACGGTCTCGAAGCTCGGCCTGACCGGGTCGAAGCCGTACGAGATCGTGGTCGGCGTGATCGTGTTCAGCGCGGTCGTGTACTACGCGATGCAGCTCTGGAACCGCTCGCGGGGCATCGACAGCTCCTTCGCGTTCAAGGCGCTGCCGCCGGAGTAGTCATCGAGAACCGCGACGTCCATCAAGAGGCGCTTCGCATCGTCGAGCGCGCCGGCGAGTCGGGCTTTCCGGTCCGGCTCGCCGGCTCGGTCGCGATCTACGCGCACGCGCCGAGCGCGGAGGCCGCGTATGCGGCGGCCGGGCGCACCATGGGCGACATCGACCTCGTCACGAGCGGCGGCGTGAAGGCCGACGAGGTCGACCGGCTGCTCGCGGCCTTCGACTTCCAGCCGTACTCCCACCACAACGTCTGGCACGCGGAGATCCGCCAGATGTTCGACCGCGCGGACGGCCTCCACGTCGACGTCTTCCGGGACACGTTGAACTTCAACCATCCGATCTCCCTCAAGGGCCGGCTCGAGGCGGACAGCCCGACGATACCGCTCGCGGAGCTCCTGCTCTCGAAGCTCCAGATCGTCGAGGCGACCCCGACGGACCTGCAGGACGTCGCCCTGCTCGCCGGCGATCACGAGCTCGGCGAGGGGGCCGACCGGCTCGACGCGAACGCCGTCGCGGAGACGCTCGCCGGCGACTGGGGCTTCTGGCGGACGGCGACGGCGACCCTCGAGAAGGCCCGCGCGGTCGCGGAGGGCGCGGCGGCGGACCGGCTCGCCGCGCTCGCCGAGCGGATCGAGCAACGGCCCAAGTCGGCGCGGTGGAAGATGCGCGCCCGCGTCGGCGACCGCGTCCGCTGGTACCAGGAAGTCGAGGAGGCCGAGCGATGATGTTCCGCCGCAAGCCGCAGCGCCCGTTCACACGCGTCTTCTTCGCCACCGATCTGCACGCGTCGACGCGCACGTTCCGGAAGTTCCTGAACGCGGCGACGATGTACGAGGCGAACGTGCTCGTGCTCGGCGGCGACGTGTGCGGCAAGGTTCTGACCCCGATCGTGCGGCGTCCGGACGGGATGCACGAGCTGCGCCTCCATGCCGAGCACCGGCTCGTCGGCTCCGAGCACGAGCTGGAGCACGCGGTGGAGGCGCTCGACACGCAGGGCCACTACTACGAGTTCCTCTCGCCGGAGGAGTACGAGCGCGTCGCCGGCGACGACGTCGCGATCGACGAGCTGTTCACGCGGCTCGCACGGGAACGGCTCGCCGCGTGGCGCGAGGAGGCCGACCGGCGCCTCGGACCGCTCGGGATCCGCTGCTTCGTCACGGGCGGCAACGACGACCGGCCCGAGGCGCTCACCGCGCTCGACGGCGACGACGGCTCGATGGTCTTCTGCGAGGGGCGCGTCACCCGGATCGACGACGAGCACACGATGGTCAGCTGCGGCTACTCGAACCCGACGCCGTGGGACACGCCGCGGGAGGTGTCCGAGGAACGACTCGCGCACCTGATCGCGGACGCGGTGGCGGAGATGCACGACTACGGGAATGTCATATTCAACTTCCATCCGCCGCCCTTCGACTCGACGCTCGATCTCTGCCCGCGGCTCGACACCTCGACCGACCCGCCGACGCCGATCTACCAGGGCGGCCAGATGATCTTCGGGCCGGCGGGGTCGACCGCCGTGCGCGAGGCGATCGAGCGCCACCAGCCGCTGCTCGGCCTGCACGGGCACATCCACGAGGCGCGCGGTGCGGTGAAGGTCGGCCGCTCGCTCTGCGTCAACCCGGGGAGCGAGTACGGAGAGGGCTACCTGCGCGGCTGCCTCGTCAACCTCGTCGACGGCGAGGTCCTCTCCTACCAGATGACCTCGGGATGAGACCCCGGCTCCAGCTCGCGCGCGGCCACGGCGGTCCTCCAGCCCACCTCCAGATCACCGACCAGCTCGGCGAGGCGATCGCGAACGGGAAGCTTGCGCCGGGCGACCGGCTGCCGCCCGAGCGCGAGCTCGCCGCGGAGCTCGGCGTCAGCCGGATGACCGTGCGCCAGGCGCTCGGCGCGCTCGAGAGCCAGGGCCTGCTCGTGCGCGCACAGGGGCGCGGCGGCGGCACGTTCGTCGCGCGCCCGAAGCTCGAGCGCGACCTCGGCACGTTCTCGGGGCTCTCCGAGGAGCTGCGCCGCCAGGGCGTCCGCGCCGGCGCGCGGGTGCTCCACTCCCGCCAACGCGTCGCCTCGACGACCGTCGCAGCGGCGCTCGAGCTCCAACGGAGCGAGCACGTCGTCGAGATCGAGCGCGTCCGTCTCGCCGACGGGGAGCCGTTCGCGATCGAGCGCTCCTGCTTCCCGGCGCACCGGTTCGCCGATCTGCTCGGGCTCGACCTCGAGGGGTCGCTCTACGAACTGCTCGCCGAGCACTGGGACGCGGCGCCCGTGCGCGCGGTCGAGCGGCTCGAGCCGGTGCTCGCAACCGAGGCCGAGGCGGACGCGCTCGGCGTCCCGCGCGGCGCGCCGCTGATGCTCGTCGAACGGATCGCCTACGACGCCGCCGGCGCCCCGGTCGAGTTCGCGCGCGACCGCTTCCGCGGCGACCGCACCCGCATCGTCGCGTGGACGTCGGAGCTCGTGCAGCGGTGAGCGCAGAGCGCGCCCAGGTCGTCGTCGTGGGCGGCGGCATCGCGGGCGTGAGCGTCGCGTACCACCTCGCCGAGGCCGGCGTCCGCGACGTCCTGCTGCTCGACAAGGGCGAGCTGACGAGCGGCTCGACCCACCACGCCGCCGGGCTCGTCACGCAGTTCAACCCGTCGCCGACGATGATGCGCTTCCGCCGCTACAGCGTGGAGCTGTACCGCCGGCTCGGCGTCTTCGAGGAGGTCGGCAGCCTGCGGATCGCCGCGACCCCGGAGAGCCTCGTCGAGCTCGAGCGCGGCGCGAGCCGGGCGCGGGCGATCGGGCTCGAGCCGGAGCTGCTCTCGCCCGAGGAGACGGTTGCCCTCCTCCCCGCCGCGAGCCCGGATGCGCTGCTCGGCGCGATCTGGCTCCCCGGCGACGGCTACGTCGACCCGCACATCGCCACGTACGCGGTCGCGGCGGCGGCGCGCGAGCTCGGCGTCGAGATCCGGACGCACACGCGCGTGACCGGCATCGAGCTCGGCCCGCGCCACGAGGTGCGCGCCGTGCTCACCGAGTCGGGCCGCATCGAGACGGAGACCGTCGTGAATGCGTGCGGGATCTGGGCGCCGCAGGTCTCGGCGCTCGTCGGCGCGTTCACGCCCTCGATCCCGGTCGACCACCAGCACGTCGCGCTCGTGGCCGTCTCCGGACACGAGCTGCCGCGCTCCACGCCGTGCTTCCGCGACGTCGACAACCTCGTCTACGGCAAGGCGGAGGCGGGCGGCGTGCTCTTCGGCGGCTACGAGCCCGGTCCCGTCTCGCGCTGGGAGGACGGCGTCCCGTGGGAGCACGGCGCCCGTGCGCTGCCGCCCGACCACGAGCGGTTCCAGCCGCTGCTGGACGGCGCCGTCCGCCGCTTCCCGTTTCTCGACGACGCGGGCGTAGCCGCGCTCGTCTGCCACCCCGACGCGATGACGCCGGACGGAAATCCGTTGCTCGGGCCGATGCCGGGCGTGCCCGGCCTCTGGCTCGCCGCCGGACTCTCGCTGAACGGCTTCGGCGGCGCCGGCGGCCTCGGACGTGCGCTCGCGGAGTGGCTGACGGCCGGCGAGACCGAGCTCGACGTCTCCGCCTACCGCGCCTGGCGTTTCGCCCGCCCGTACCGGAACACCGGCTTCGCAGCCGCGGCCGCCCGCGAGGTGTACCGCTACTACTACCGCCTCCGCTACCCGCTCGACACCGACGAGTGGGGCCGGCCGCAGCGCCTGAGCCCGCTGCACGGACGGCTCCAGGAGCTCGGCGCCGTCTTCGGCACGAAGGCCGGCTGGGAGCGTGCCGACTTCGTCGAGCCGGGCCGCCCGTGGCGGCGGGCCGGCGCCGACCAGCGTGCGTTCGGCTGGACCGCTCCGCCCTGGCTCGACCGGCTCCGTGCCGAGCACGAGGCCTTCCGCGAGCGGGCCGGGCTGATCGACCTGACCTCGTTCGGCAAGCTCGAAGTCTCGGGTCCGGGCGCGCTCGCGCTGCTCGAGCACGTCTGCGACAACCGCATCGACCGGCCGCCGGGCTCCGTCGTCTACACGCAGCTGCTCGAGCCGCGCGGCGGCATCGTCGGCGACGTGACGGTGACCCGCCTCGCCGAGGAGCGCTTCCGCATCGTCACCGGCGCGGCCGCGGCGGCCTCGGATCTCGGCTGGCTGCGCCTGCACGCGCCCGACGACGGCTCCGTCACGCTCCGCGACGTCACCGGTGAGCTCGCGGTGATCGGCATCTGGGGGCCGCGGGCCCGCGACGTCCTCACCGCGGTGACCGGCGACGACGTGTCCCGCGACGCGTTCCCGTTCGGGACGGCCCGCACGATCCGGATCGGCGCGGCGGAGGCGCTTGCCAAGCGCGTCACCTTCGTGGGCGAGCTCGGCTGCGAGCTCTACGTCGAGCCCGCCTGGGCGGTGCAGGTCTGGGACCGGCTGCTCGCGGCAGGCCGCCCGCACGGGATCGAGCCGGCCGGCTACCGCGTGCTCGACTCGCTGCGGATCGAGCAGGGCTATCGCGTCTACGGCACCGACCTGACCGCCTCCGATACGCCCTACGAGGCGGGGCTCGGCTTCTGCGTGGCGCTCGACAAGGGCGACTTCGTCGGGCGTGCCGCCCTCGCGACGCCGGGCGCCGCCGAGCCGGCGGAGCGGCTCCGGACGCTGCTCATCGGCGGCGCCGACTACCTGCCGCTCTACGGCGGTGAGGCCGTGCGCGTCGACGGCGCCGTCGCGGGCCGCGTGCGCAGCTGCGCATACGGCTTCACGGTCGGCCGCACCGTCGCGCTCGCGAAGCTTCCCGCGGCGCTCGCGCAGGGCACGCGCGTCGAGGTGGACGTGCTCGGCCATCCGGTCGAGGCCGAGGTCGCCGCCGACTGCCTCTACGACCCGGCGCACGCCCGCGCCCGCTCCTAGCCCCACGTATCCGCCCGGATCGGGTCACACGCTCGTGACAGTGCTTCGGCATGCCGAAGGGCGTGGGTTGTGGAAAACGCAGAGGGGCGCCCCTCGGGGCGCCCCTCGAATTGCGTCGATTCAGACTCGCGCTACTTCTTGCCGAGCCACTTGTTGACGGTCTTCATGTTCGACTTCACCCACTTCTGGGCCGCCTTCGCGGGATCCATGTGATCTCCGGCGATCCACTTGGCGACGAGGTTCTGGGCGTTGTTCGACGGCCACCGCCACCGCTTGAGGACCTTGACGGCGGGCGAGCCGCTGGTCGCGAACTGCTTGCTGAACAGCTTCTCGAGCGGGTACGAGGAGTACGCGCATGCGTACGCCTTGACGTTGCCGCCTGCAGTCGCGTCGTCCTTGCAGCCCTTGAAGCGCTTGGGCAGCTTCACCTCGACGAGATGGAGCTGAGCGTTCAGGTACTGCGGCGTCCACCAGTACATGATCACCGGCTTGTGCTGCTTGATCAGCTGCGTGAACCGTGCGACCTCGGCCGGCTCGGCACCGACCGTCACGTGCTTGAAGTTGAGCCCGAGCGCCTGGATCAGCTGCGTGTCCTTCTGCTCGTAGGAGGGGTCTCCGCCCAGGAACATGCCCTGCGGCGCCTCCGGCGAGGCGAACACGCTCTCGTGCCCCTTCAGGCCCTTCCACGTCTTGAACTCGGGGTACTGCTTGAGCAGGTAGCTGGGGATGTACCAGCCGATATGCCCGGTCAGGCCGTTCGAGCCGACGAGGACGACCGACTTCTGCTTGTGCACGTACTGCTTGTACTGGGCGACGTGCTGCCAGTCCTCGAGCACGGCGTCGACCTTGCCCTTGGCCATCGCCTCGTAGACCGGGATCTCGGCGATGTTCGTGATCTTCACCTTGCAGCCGAGGAAGTGCTCGAGCACGTACTTCGCGACATACGTGTTGGCGGTGGAGCCCGACCACGCCTGCTCGTTCAGCGTGACCGTGCCACAACTCGCCCCGGTCTTCGCCGCCGCGGTGCCCGCGCCGGTGAGGACGGCGACTGCGGCGATCCCCGCGCCGAGAAGCGCTAGACGGGCGGGGCCCCGCCAAAACCGATTCGACATACGACCCTCCTTGTAGTGGTCATCCGAGTGGTGCCTACCCACGCTCAGACTCCCTTTGCGATCGTTGGTTGCCCTGCGTCACGCGGTCGAGCGCGATACCGAGCGCGAGGATGGCGAGCGATGCGACGACGCCGAAACCGAACTCGTTCCGCTGCAGCCCCTGTGCCACCTCGTAGCCGAGGGCGCCCGACCCGACGAGGCCCGCGATCACGACGACGGCGAGCACCATGATGATTCCCTGGTTGACGCCGAGCATGATCGCGTCGCGCGCGAGCGGGATCTTGACCTTGAGCAAGATCTGCGCCCTCGTGGCGCCGCACGCCTTCGCGGCCTCGACGGCGTGCGGCGCGACGTCGCTGACGCCGCGCTCGACGAGACGGACGACGACCGGAAACGCGTACAGCACCGAGGCGAGAAGCCCCGGAATGTACGAGATCGGGAAGAGGTACACGAACGGGACGACGTAGACGAGCTGCGGCAGCGTCTGGAGCACGTCGTTGACCGGACGCGTGATGCGGCTCACCGTGCGGCTCTCGGCCGCCCAGACCCCGAGCACGAGTCCCAGGGCGACGGCGATCGCGGTCGCGACGAGCACCTGCGAAAACGTGTGCATCGCCGGCTGCCACTCGCCGACCACTCCGATCACCGCGAACATCAGCGCGGTCGTCACCGCCCGCCGCAGCCCACTGAGCACGAACGCGATCGCGACGAGCCCCGCGAACGTGACGAACCACGGAGGCTCCGCGAGGAACGCGTCGAGCGGCTGCAGCACGTGCACGACGAGGAACACGCCGAGCGGGTTCGTGATGTCGCGGAAGAGGAACGTGCCGGGGTTCGCCATGTAGTCGAGCGCGTTCTGCACGTAGTGGAGCAGCCAGTCCCGCGCCGTCCAGCGCGAGTAGATCGCACCGGCGCCGAACGCGTACGCGAGGCCGGTGGCCAGCCCGACTCCCGCCGCAGCCGCCGCGGTCGCGGTGCGCGTGCGCAGCCAGCCGGCCGCGTCGGCGTGACGTTGGGCCGGATCCGTTCGGTCGGCGATCGCCTCGGTGACGCGGTCGAGCGCGATCGCCATCACGACGATCGCCGCGCCGGCGAGCACGGCGAGCGCGGGGTTCGAGTAGAGGCCGTTGGTGACCGCGCTACCGAGACCGCCCCCACCGATGAGGCCGGCGATGACCACCATCGAGAGCGCGAACAGGATCGTCTGGTTCACCGACAGCAGCAGCAGCCGGCGCGCGAGCGGCAGCTGCACCTTGCCGAGCATCTGCATCGAGGTCGATCCCATCGAGGCCGCGGCCTCGACGGTGTTCGGGGGGACGCCCCGGATGCCGAGCGCGGTGATCCGGATCGCGGGGGGGATCGCGTAGATCATCGTCGTGATCACCGCGGCGCCCGGGCCGACCGAGAACAGGATCACGACCGGCATCAGGTACGCGAACGCGGGCACGATCTGCATCGCGTCGAGCACCGGCGTGATCGCGCGGTTGAACCTGGTCGACCTGCCGGCGATCACGCCGAGCGGCATGCCGACGGCGAGCGAGAGCCCGACGGCGGCGAGCATGAGCGCGAAGGTCTGCATGCTCTCGTCCCAGAGGCCCACGGCACCGAACGAGGCGAACCCCGCGAGCATGATCGCTCCGGCCCGCACCCCGCCGAAGCGAAGCGCGATCAGCGTGCCGAGCGCCGTGGTGCCCGGCCATCTCAGCCTGGTGAACGCGTCGTAGAGCCAGGTGACGAGCGTGTTCAGGCCCGAGCTGATGCCGTTGAGAACGCGCACGAACACGTTCGGAGTTGCGGCGTCCCCCTGGTTCGAGAGCCACGCCTGGAAGCGGTCGAGATATCCGGTGAGCGATGTCCACTCGAGCGCGGCAGGCCATGAGAGGGTGTGGGAGAGCGCGAAGTAACACACGACCATCGCCCCCACGATCGCGGTGAAGAGCGTCAGCCGGCTCCGCCACCAGGGGCGATGCTCGAGCACGGCGAGCGCCGGAGCGTCGACCATCTGGCCGTGCGCGACGGCCACGTCAGTCCTCCTCGTCCGCGATCGTGTGCAGGACCGCCACGCGATCGACCACGCCGACGACCCGGTCGCCCTCGACGGCGATGACCGGACGCTCGCTGCCCGCGAGCGCCCGCACCGCGTCGCGCACGATCGTTGAGACGGGAAGCCGAGGCCCGTCGAGGAGCTCGTCCGGCTCGACGGGACGCATGATGGAGCGCAGCGTCAGCACGTGGCTGCGTGGGATGTCGCGGACGAAGTTCGCGACGTACTCGTCGGCCGGCGAGCCGACGAGATCCTCGGCCGTGCCGAGCTGGACGATCGCCCCGTCGCGCATGATCGCGATCCGGTCTCCGAGGCGAAGCGCCTCGGCGAGATCGTGCGTGACGAAGACCATCGTCTTGCCCGTCTCGTGCTGCAGCCGGATCACCTCGTCCTGCATCTCGCGGCGGATCAGCGGATCGAGCGCGCTGAACGGCTCGTCGTAGAGCATCACCATCGGGTCGGCGGCGAAGGCCCGGGCGACGCCGACGCGCTGCTGCATGCCGCCGGAGAGCTGGTCGGGGAACTGGTTGGCGCTGTCCTCGAGCCCGACGAGGCGGAGCACCGCCTGGGCGCGCTCCAGCCGCTCTGCCTTCGACACTCCCTGGATCTCGAGCCCGAAGGCGACGTTGTCGATCACACGCCGGTGCGCGAGCAGACCGAAATGCTGGAAGACCATGGCCGACGTGTGCCGCCGCAACTCCCGCAGCTCCGCCTGCGACGCGGCGCTGACGTCGTGGCCGGCGATCCGGATCTCGCCCGCGGTCGGCTCGATCAGCCGGATCAGCGTCCGGACGAGCGTCGACTTGCCGGAGCCGGAGAGGCCCATGACGACGAAGACCTCGCCGGGCCAGACCTCGAACGAGACGTCGCGGACGGCGGCGACGCAGCCGTGCTTCGCGCGCAGCTCGGCGCGCGGCAGACTCGCGTCGGGCGTACCCATCACCCGGTCCGCGTGACGCCCGAAGATCTTCCAGACGCCGTCGGCTCGGATCAGCGGCTCGCCGCTGCGATCGACTTCGTGGCCGAGGACGCCCGCCGCTTCGCCCGCAGCAGTCACCGTCGTAACGTACTCCGATGTGGTGAAGATTCCAAGTTCAAAATAGTCCTACCGTCCGTCCCTCGTCGTCGATGTCGACGTTGAACGCAGCGGGCGTCCGACCGAGCCCGGGCATCGTCTGCATGTCGCCGCAGAGCGCGACGAGCCAGCCTGCGCCCGTGTAGGCGCGGATGTCGCGGACGGTGACGGTGAAACCGGTGGGCGCGTTCGAGAGCGTGGCGTCGTGTGAGAGCGACAGGTGCGTCTTCGCCATGCAGATCGGCAGCTTGTCGAAGCCGACCGCCTCGAACTGCTTCACCTTCTCCTGTGCCGCCTTGCCGAGGATGACCCCGTCCGCGCCGTAGACGCGCTTCGCGATCAGGTCGATCTTCTCCTCGATCGTCGCGTCGAGCGGATACACGGGCGCGAACGCGCTCGGCGCCTCGGTCGCGGCAATCACGGCCCGGGCGAGGTCGGCCGCGCCCTGGCCGCCGCGCGTGACGGCCTCGTTCGCCTCGGCGGCGAAGGCGCCGTTGCCGAGCGCGAGCTCGCGGACGAGCTCGACCTCCTCGTCGGTGTCGTCGGGGAAGCGGTTCACGGCGACGACGGCGTTGAGGCCGAACTCGCGGATGATGCTCAGGTGGCGGACCATGTTCGCCGCGCCGCGCCGGATCGCGTCCGCACCGCCCTCCGGTTCGCCCGCGTGGTGCTTGAGCGCCTTGACCGTCGCGACGAGGACGACCGCACTCGGGCGCAGGCCGCCGACGCGGCAGACGATGTCGAAGAACTTCTCCATGCCCATGTCGGAGCCGAAGCCCGACTCGGTGACGACGATGTCGCCGAGCTTGAGCGCAACCCGGTCGGAGACGAGCGAGTTGTTGCCGTGCGCGATGTTCGCGAAGGGGCCGCAGTGGACGAACGCCGGCTGCCCCTCGAGCGTCTGCACGAGGTTCGGCTTGATCGTGTCCTTCAGCAGGACGGTCATCGCGCCGGCCGCTCTGAGCTGCTCGGCGGTGACGGGCTCGCCCGCATAGGTCGCGCCGACGGTGATCCGGCCGAGCCGCTCGCGCAGATCGTGCAGGTCGCGCGCGACGGCGACGATCGCCATCACCTCGGAGGCGGCCGTGATGTCGAAGCCTGTCTGGCGCGCGTAGCCGTTCGCGCGGCCGCCGAGCCCGACGGCGATGTCGCGGAGCGCACGGTCGTTCATGTCCATGCAGCGCCGCCACGTGATCGAGAGCGGGTCGATGCCGAGCGCGTTCCCGTGCAGGAGATGCGCCTCGAGCATCGCGGCGAGCAGGTTGTTCGCGGCGCCGATCGCGTGGATGTCGCCGGTGAAGTGGAGGTTCATGTCCTCCATCGGCACGACCTGCGCATAGCCGGCGCCGGCCGCGCCGCCCTTGATCCCGAACACTGGGCCGAGCGATGCCTCGCGCAGGCACAGCACCGGCTTGCGGCCGATGTGGCCGAGCCCCTGGGTGAGCGACACCGAGGTCGTCGTCTTCCCCTCGCCCGCCTTCGTCGGCGTGATGGCGGTGACACACACGAGCGTCGCGTCCGGGCGATCGGAGAGCCGATCGATGACCGACAGGCCGACCTTCGCCTTGTAGCGGCCGTAGAGGTCGACCTCGTCGGGCTCGAGACCCGCGTCCGCGGCGATCTCGGCGATCGGCCGGAGCTCAGCGGTCTGAGCGATCTCGAGCGACGAGGGAAGGTGCGTAGCCAAATTGCGTCCTTTCTTCAGCTGATCGCCGCCGAGAATATGAGTAATGTATCTGTGTGTCCAGTGTCGGACCTCTCGTCGCCGAGCCGGTGTCGCTCGCAGAGAAGGCCTACTACGCGATTCGAGCGATGATCGTGTCGCTCGAGCTTCGCCCCGGCGCGGTGATCAACGAGCGGGAGCTCGTACAGCAGCTCGGCATCGGCCGCACCCCGGTCCGCGAAGCGCTCCGGCGGCTGGCGCAGGAACAGCTCGTCGAGGTCTATCCCCGCCGCGGCATGTTCGTGACCTCCGTCGAGATCCGCGATCTCGCGAGTCTATGCGAGGTCCGGCTCGTGCTCGAACCGCACGCAGCGACGCTCGCCGCCGAGCGCGCGACGGCTGCGGAGCGGGACGCGCTCGAGGCCCTCGTCGCGGAGATCGACGCGGACGAGAGCCTCGACCGGGCCGCGCTGATGGCGCTCGACGAGCGCATCCACCGCTCTGTCTACGCCTGCAGCCACAACACCTTCCTCGCCGAGACGCTGGAGGAGTACTACGTGCTCGCGCTCCGCATCTGGCACCTCGCCCTCGACCAGGCGAGCGAGCTCGGGGCGGCGGTGCAGGAGCACCGGCCCATGCTCGAGGCGGTCAGTGCCGGCAAGGCCCGCCTGGCGGGTGAGCTCATGCATCGGCACGTGGCCGACTTCGAGGAGGCGATGCGTCGCGTCCTGCTCGGGCTCTGACGTGCACCCCCTGCTGCTTGCACATCCGCGTCAAATATATTACTGATATGCCTTCTCCTGCGACCCCCGGAGGTCTTGCTCGTGTCCGAGCCTGAGTCCCGTCAGCTTCCCCCGTCCGCCCGCGCCGTGGTGATCGGCGGCGGCATCGTCGGCTCGAGCCTCGCGGGCTGGCTCTGCAAGCTCGGCTGGCATGACGTCGTCCTGCTCGACAAGGGCCCGTTCCCGAAGCCGGGCGGCTCGACCGGGCACGCGTCGAACTTCATCTACCCCGTCGACCACTCGAAGGAGATGACGCAGCTCACCCTCGAGTCGATGCGCCAGTACCGGGAGGCGGGGACGCTGATCGAGTGCGGCGGCATCGAGGTCGCGCGCACCGAGGAGCGGCTCGAGGAGCTGCGGCGGCGGATGGCCTCGGCGAAGTCGTGGGGCGTCGAGGACTCCCGCCTCGTCACGCCGGCCGAGATCGAGGAGCTCGTGCCGTTCGTGAACGGGGAGATCCTGCTCGGCGGCTTCTACACGCCGTCGGTCGCCGTCGTCGACTCGCTCCGCTTCGGCACGATCATGCGCGAGCAGGGTCAGGCCTCCGGTGCGCTCTCGGTCTTCCCGAACACGGAGCTGCACGGAATCGACGTCGAGGACGGCCGCGTGCGCCGCGTGCGCACGAATCGGGGCGAGACGGAGACGGAGATCGTCGTCGTCGCGTGCGGCGTCTGGAGCCCGCGCATCGCGGCGATGGCGGGCGCCTCGATCCCGCTGACGCCGGCGGTGCACCAGATGATCGACGTCGGCCCGGTGCCGCGGTTCCTCTCCTCGAAGACCTCGATCGAGTACCCGATCGTGCGCGACATGGACACGAACATGTACGAGCGGCAGGACGGGCAGGGCCTCGAGGTCGGCTCCTACGCGCACCGGCCGATCCTCCACGAGCCCGACGAGATCCCCTCGATCGAGGAGGCGGCGCTCTCGCCGACCGAGCTGCCGTTCACGCAGGAGGACTTCGAGCAGCAGCTCGCCGACGCGCTCGAGCTCGTGCCGGAGGTGCTCGGCGACGAGTCGGTCGGGATCAAGTACGCGATCAACGGCCTGCTCTCGCTGACGCCGGACGGGCTGCCGCTGCTGGGCGAGACGCCCGAGGTGAAGGGGCTCTGGTCGGCGGCCGCGGTCTGGGTCAAGGAGGGCCCCGGCGTCGGCAAGTCGGTCGCGGAGTGGCTCGTTCACGGCGAGCCGGAGATCGACCTCCAGGCCTCCGACATCGCGCGCTTCTATCCCGAGCAGCGCACACCCGAGCACGTGAAGGGCCGCGCCTCCGAGGGCTTCAACAAGACGTACGGGATCGTCCATCCCTCCGAGCAGTGGGAGTCGAACCGCGGCGTCCGCAAGGCGCCGTTCTGGGAGCAGGAGCGGGAGCTCGGCGCCGTCTTCTACGAGGCGGCGGCGTGGGAGCGCCCGCAGTGGTACGAGTCGAATGCGCCGCTCGTCGAGCGCTACGGCGTCGAGTCGCGGCCGCATGAGTGGGATGCGCGCTGGTGGTCGCCGATCGTCAACGCCGAGCACCTCGCGATGCGCGAGCACGCCGCGATGTTCGACCTGACGGCGTTCTGCATCTTCGACATCGTCGGCCCGGGCGCGCTCGAGTGCGTCCAGACCGTGGCGATGCGCCAGATGGACGTGAAGATCGGCCGCAACGTCTACACGCCGCTGCTCTCGCAGAAGGGCGGCTTCAAGAGCGACCTGACGATCATGCGCATGGGCGAGGACCGCTTCCGCGTCGTCACCGGCGGCGCACACGGGATGGCCGACAAGAAGTGGTTCGCCGACCACGTCCCCGCCGACGGCGAGACACGGGTCGAGGATCTGACCTCGACGTTGACGACGGTCGGGCTCTGGGGCCCGCGCGCCCGCGACGTCCTCGCCGGGATCACGAGCGACGACGTCTCGAA
>DATFMW010000255.1:0-3869 GCA_035266765.1 Gaiellaceae bacterium
GCGAGCAGGTGCGCGCCCAGATGAGCGGCTCCGCGGTCGCCCCGGTCGTGCCGAACGCGACGCCGCTGCAGCCGCTGCTGCAGCCGACGCGGTTCGGATCGCGGACGGCGGCGCCGTGAGCCTCGCCGCGGAAGAGATCAAGGCGTGCTGCGCGGCCGCCTACGGGAGCCCGGCGGCGCGGATCCTGCTCGGCGAGAGCTTCCATCCCGGCGGCGCGACGCTGACGCGAGACCTGATCCGGGCGCTGCGGCTCGGCGCGGAGTCGGCGGCGGTCGACGTCGCGAGCGGGCCGGGGACGAGCGCGCTCCTGCTCGCGCGCGAGACCGGCGCCACGGTGATCGGCGTCGATCTCTCGCCCGTGAACGTGGCCGAGGCCGCCCTCGCCGCGGAGGCGGCGCGGCTCGCGGACCGCGTGTCGTTCGTCTGCGGCGACGCCGAGGCGCTGCCCCTCGACGATGCGTCGGTGGACGGCGTGCTCTGCGAGTGCGCGCTCTGCACCTTCCCCGACAAGCCGGCCGCCGTGCGTGAGCTGGCACGGGTGCTCCGTCCCGGCGGCCGGCTCGCGCTCTCCGACATGACCGGTGAGCCGGCCCGCCTGCCCGAGCAGCTGCGGACGGTGCAGGCGTGGGTCGCGTGCATCGCCGACGTGCGACCGCTCGACGACGTCGCGGCGCTGCTCGGCCGAGAGGGCTTCGCCGTCGACCCGCCGCAGCGCCACGACGACGCGCTCGCGGCGCTGCTCGACCGCGTCGAGGCGCGCCTCCAGGTGCTGGCGATGGCCGGCATCGCCACGGCGGGAGAGGTCGAGCAGGGCTCGTCGCTCGTCGCGCTCGCCCGCGCCGCCGTCGCCGCCGGGACGCTCGGCTACGGATCGGTGTCCGCGACACGCGGATGAGCGACGGCGAGACCTGGACGCGCGAGGCGCTGACCGAGCTCAGGGCGAGCCGGTTCACACCCTCCGCCTGGACGCGCTTTCTCACGCGCTCGGTCGTGCGCGCCCGCGAGCGGCGCGCGGAACGACCCCGCGAGCACCGGACGGTCGTCGTTCTGGCCGCCGCAGGCCTCGCCCTCTGGTCGGTCGCAGCCGTCGCGGGCCGGCCGTGGCTCGCGGTCGCCGGGGGCGTCTGGTGGCTCGCCCAGGCGCTGATGCTCGACTGGCACCTCGGCCTGCTCGAGCGGCCCGACGGGTCGCGGCTCGACGGGCTCGGGTCGGCCAACCTGCTCACGATCGTGCGCGGCGGGCTGGCGCCCGCGCTCGTCGTCCTCGCGGGGTCGGGCGCGGGCGTCGTCCTTCTCGTGCTCGCGGGCGCTGCCGACGTCGCCGACGGACGGCTGGCCCGCCGCCGGGACGAGGCGACGCTGCTGGGAGTCTGGCTCGACGGCGCGGTCGACACGTTCGTCGTCGGCGCAGCCGCGCTCGGCGCGACGCTCCAGGGGCTGCTCCCGGCCTGGGCGACGACGCTCGTCGTCCTGCGACTCGTGCTGCCGTGGCTGCTTGCGACAGGCGTCTACTTCGGTCGGGCCGAGCGGCCGCCGTCGGCCGGTCTCGCAGCCGGGCGCCTGGCGAGCCTCGCCGCCGGTGCGACCGTCTTCGCGGGGCTTGCGCTCGCCTTCCTCCACGCTCCGGGCGCAGCCGCGGTTGTCGCCGCCGGCGCCGTCGGAGGCATCGCTGCGCTCGTGGCATCCGTCCGGCGCACGCTCGCCGCTGTCGTGTCAGCGCCGTAAGCTCGACCATCGGCGACGAAGGGAGGCACGGAGTGGGGACGCAGGTCGGGAGCGAGCGCGACTCGAGCGAGCCGCTGATCCGGCACAAGGCGCTCACGGCCCGCAACGAGGCGGGAATGATGACCGTGATCGATACGGGCGAGTTCGGCCTGCTCGTCACCGACGAGCCCGAGGCCCACGGCGGCAGCGGCGAGGGCCCCTCGCCGTTGCAGACGGTCGTCGGTGCGCTTTGCGGCTGCGAGTCGGTCACGTTCAACCGCACCGCGGCCGAGCTCGGCTTCGCCTACTCGGGGATCGAGTTCGAGGCGGAGTTCACGATCGACATCCGCGGCCGGCTCGGCAACCGCGCCGTCCGCCCGCACTTCCAGACCGTGCGCGTCCAGGCCGTCGTCGAGACCGGCGAGAGCGAGGAGCGGCTGCGCGAGGTGGTCGAAGAGACGGAGGCGCGCTGCCCGGTCTTCAACCTCCTGAACGACGCCGGCGTGAAGCTCGAGATGCACTGGTTGCGCCGCGCCGTGACGTGACGATCGAGGGACGGGCGCTACTCGGTCGGGAGCTCGTCCACCTGCTCGAGCCGCTCGCGCAGCGTCATCCGCGCGCGGTGGATCCGGCTCTTCGCGGCGGCGACGGTGATCTCCAGGGCCTGAGCCACCTCGTCGTTGGAGAACCCTTCGACGTCTCGCAGCACGAGCGCCGTCCGGTATTCGAACGGCAGCGCCCGGATCTCCTCGGCCAGCACCGTGCGCAGCTCGCCCGCCTCGAGCTCGGGGTCGAGCTCGGGTGCGTGCTCGTCGGAGAACTCGACCGTCTCGACGCGGACGCGCCGCCGCCGCTGCAGCGCCTCGTTCGTGGCGATCCGGTACAGCCACGTGAACGGTGCGGCGTCGCCGCGGAACCGGTCGAGGTGCCGCCACGCCTGCACGAACGTGTCCTGGGTCGCCTCCTCGACGTCGCGCGCGTCGTCGAGGATCCGGAAGAGCACCGTCCGCACCCGCCGCTCGAAGTGGCGGACGAACTCCGCGAACGCCTCGAGGTCGCCGTCCTTCGCGCGGTCGAGCAGCTGTCGTTCTTCGAGCGACACCCGTCGATCGTACTCGGGTGAATCGGTCCGGCCTGTGCAACCATCTAAGTTCTCGTGAGCGCGATCAGACAGAAGATGATGGACGTCGCCGTCGGCTCCTGCGAGGAGACGAGCGAGCGGCTCTCCGACCGTCTGGAGGGCGAGCTGAGCGGCTTTCGCCGGCTGCGTGTCGCCGCCCACCTGTCGCGCTGCCACCGCTGCCGTGCCCTGCTGCGCTCACTGACCCGGACCGTCGACCAGGTACGCGAGCTCGGCCGCGCGGACTTCGCGCCGCCGCCGGCCGAGTCGGTCACCGACGACGTCGTCGAGCGCATCCGCCACGAGCGGCGCTAGAGCGGAGAAGGTTTAGGGAGCGGGCTCCGGGAGCCGGCCCTTCGGCAGCGCCAGCCGGAGGAAGCCGAGCGGTGCGCGGCAGCTCTCGCAGCAGAGCGTGAGCACGTCTCCCGCCTCGGCGGTCTGGATCACGACCTCACCGATCCCGTCCTGGGAGAGGTCGCTCTTGCAGTAGGGGCAGACGAGGGCGGTCATACGGTCACGATCGCACATCCCGGACGGCCCGGCTGCCGGCTCGGGGCCTACCCACGAGCCCGCTCCAGTGCCGAGCGGATCCAGGAACGGGGCGGCAGGCCGCTCGTCCCGTCCGGGGACGGGTACACGCGGCAGGAGAGCGCGAAGCTCTCGCGCTCGTCCGCGCCGGGCTCGACGTCTCGGCCGTCCACGCGGATCGTCGGCGAGCCGAGGAAGCGCAGCCGCTCGGCGGTCTCGACGTCCTCGACGAGCACCGCTTCGATCGCCGGCTCGCGCCCGAGCTCGCGTGCGACCTCGGCGACGAGCGCGCGGGCCGGCTCGCCGTTGGGGCAGCCGGCGAACGTGAGGATCGCGACTCTCATGCGCGCCGTTCCGTCTCCTTTGTCCGTCGTTTTCGTCCGGTCGAGCGTGGGATGCCGGATCTCGTTCGGGGGATTCAACCGTCTTCGTGACCGATCCGCAGGTTGCCGCCGTCGGGCACACGCTCCAGTCGGCGGCCTCCGGCAACGCCGGCGCCACCTTCACCGGCGCGGAC
>DATFMW010000256.1:0-2375 GCA_035266765.1 Gaiellaceae bacterium
GCGGTAGAGCGGGTTCGGCGCGGTCCGCCACCACGGCGACTCGATCGGCCGGCCGCGGTACGGCGTCACGATCAGGTCGATGCCGGCGTTCGCCATCCCCTTCCAGAGCTGCCACCACGCGGGCGTGCAGCCGTAGCGGAAGTCGAGGTCGACCGCGGACGCGACCGCGAGGATCTTCGGAGCCTTCATCGCGCCCATTGTCGCAAAGGCGTCCGCCCGCGTTGCTGCGCAACGCGGGCGGGCCGGGCACGCGTGACGTGACGGCGGTGACGCTGCGGGGCGAGCGCGGTCGCCCCTTCGCGGGCGGAAGCGCACTCACCCAACGACGATCTGGACGGTCTGCCTGCCCCGGCGCGGTCGCGCGCGGCCTGACGGCCGGGCGCACCCGCTGCTTCGCCTCGTCCTAACGCGCCTGCGGCTGCGTTAGCCCGAGGCCTTAACCGTGGAGAGATGCGCAGCCGCCTCGGGCCGCAGGCTAAGCGTCCGCTCTGGCGGCGCTTAGCCTGAGGCCGAACCAGCGGACGGTCCTGCCGTAGGCACGACCGGCCGCGCCGACACCGCGGTTCCTTGCACATCCACTCTTGGTCGAGCGCGCTTCTCCCGCGCTGAGGAGACCGCGCTCTCCTCAGCGCGACACCAACCCCATGCCACTCCCCGCCGAAGGAGGGGGCCCGCGGGGGAACCCCGTTCCCCCGCGCTAATAGGCGCCGCGCCGCGCGACGACGGCGGGCAGCGTCTTGGCGAGGATCGAGATGTCGAGCCAGATCGACCAGTTCTCGAGGTAGTAGAAGTCGAGCCGGACGAGGTCGTCGAAGCTGAGGTCGATCCGTCCGGACACCTGCCACAGGCCGGTCATCCCGGGCAGGACGCGGTAGCGCTTGCGGTGCCACTCCTCGAGCTGGACGTAGTCGCGCAGCGGCAGCGGTCTCGGCCCGACGAGCGACATCTCGCCGCGCAGGACGTTCAGCACCTGCGGCATCTCGTCGATCGAGTAGCGGCGCAGGACGCGGCCGATCGCCGTCACGCGCGGGTCGTCCTTGATCTTGAACAGGGGGCCCGACGCCTCGTTCTCGATCTCGAGCGACGCCTGGCGCTCGCCGGCGTCGATGTACATCGAGCGGAACTTGAACATCCCGAACTCGGCCTCGCCGAGGCCGATGCGGCGGTCGCGGTAGAAGACGGGGCCCGGCGAGTCCAGCTTGACGGCGAGCGCGATCAACGCCCACGCGGGCAGCGCGACGGTGATCAGCAGACAGCTGACGACGATGTCGAACGCCCGCTTCACCGCCCAGTCGAGGCCGGCGACGACCGGCGGCCGCAGCTCGAACAACGGCACACCCTGGCCGGGGACGTATTCGGCCCGCTGCGTCAGAAGCTCCGCCGTGGTCGGGGCGATCCGCACCTTGACCCCGTGCCGGTGAGCCTCCTCGGCGAACTCCAGGAGCTCCGCGTCCTGGAGATCGGCACCGCTCACGATCAGCTCGTCGACGGTCTGGGTCGCAAGCACCGCCGACAGCTCCTCGATCCGCCCGAGCACCGGCAGATCGGCACCGGCCTCGTCGTTGCAGAGGATGCCGACGAAGTCGTAGTCGATGCCGCCGCGGCCGCGCCCGAGGGCGCGCCGCAACGACTCGAGCCGGTGCGCCTCGCCGACGAGCACGGCACGCCGGCGCACGCCGGCCACGCGCCACAGGTCGCCGGTGACGATCTCGTAGCTCGCCCGCAAGATGGAGATCACGACCGCGCCGAGCACGAACGCCGTCAGGTAGAGGCCGAACGTCGTGTGCTGGTAGCCGGTGCCGACGGCGAACGCGAGCGTGATCACCGTGACGAGCAGGAGCGAGGAGACGACGCGCCCGGCGCCGGCCCGCTGCTCGCGGGGCGCGTACAGCCCGGCGCGGAGGAAGACGAGGACCGTCACGACGGTCAGGAACGGCAGCCAACTCTGCTCCGCGTCCCAGGCGAGGCCCCAGAGGACAGGCCCGCTGCCGTAGTAGAGCTCGCGCAGGACGAGCGCGAGGTAGAGGGCACCCGCGAGGCCGCCGAGGTCGAGGACGACGAGCGCCGTGATGCTGAGGACGCGGCGTGCGAGCGCTCGCGCCTGCACGCGGGTAGGCAGAAGCGGCGCGGAGCGGATGTCGGTGGGGAGCGCCGGAGGCTCCTCCGGAGGGTCGCCGTCGCCGGAGCCGGCAGCGCGAACAGCAGGCTTGGTCGCCACGAGAGGAGCCATTCTACTGCGCATGCGGCTGAATTCCGGAGCGGCGACGGTACGCTGAGCGCCGGTGCGGCCCCGTACAGCGACCCTCCTCCTCGTCCTCGCGACGGCGCTCCCGCGCCTCGGGGCGCTGCTCCACGAGCGCGGCACGATCCTCATC
>DATFMW010000257.1:0-7182 GCA_035266765.1 Gaiellaceae bacterium
GTGCGTTGCGGATCTCGGTGCAGACGCGCTCGAGGATCGCGTCGGCCGCGGGCGCTCCCGAGAGCTCCGACGAGATGGAGAGGAGGGCTTCGAGCGCGCGGCGATGGCGGCTCGCCTCCGCCGTTTCCTGTGCGGCCTGCACGGCGAGGGCCGCATGGTCGCCGAGTGCCACGAGCACGTCGATCTCGCCGTCGGTCGGGCGCTTCCCGGAGGCGGGCTCGTCGGCGGAGACGATGCCGAGCAGGTGCCCGTCCGAGTGGCAAATCGGGACGAACAGCCCGTCCTCCGGGTGCCAAGCGCCGGGTGCGTCCGTCACGGGCAGGTCGGGGACGTAGCTCGGCCCGAGCGCGTCCCAGTCGACCGAGCCGGCAGGCACGACGTAGGCGCCGTGACGCAGGAAGCGGTCGTCGAGGATCACAACCGCCTCGACGAGCAGTCGGCGGGGCGGCTGGGAGAGGGCGGACGGCCCGTGCCGTCCGCCCCCGAATCCCGGTCTAGCCTTCGCCGCCGGACTCCCGGCGCGGGCCGCCGCGCCCACCGCCACCGCGACGGCGATCGTCGCGGCGCGGCCGGTCCTCCTCGGGCGGCCGCGGCGGCGCGTCCTTGGCGCGCTCGATCAGGACCTCCGGCTGGACGAGCACGCCGTCCTCATGCTTGGCGACGAGCTTGAGGCCGATGCGGCCACGGGCCTTGTCGACCTCCTGGACGATCACGTCCACGATGTCGCCCCGTGCCATCACGTCCTCGATGTGGCCGACCCGGCCGGGGCCGACGTTCGAGACGTGCAGCAGGCCGTCCGTGCCCTTCTTCAGCTCGACGAAGGCGCCGAACTGCGTCGTCTTGACGACCTTGCCGGTGTAGGTGTCGCCGACCTCGGGCTCTCTCGTGAGCCCCTGGATCGCGGCGATCGCAGCCTCGGCCTTCTCGCCGTCGGTCGCGTAGATGAGGATCGTGCCGTCCTCCTCGATGTCGATCTGCACCTCGTAGTCGGCTTCCAGGCCGCGGATCGTCTCGCCGCCCTTGCCGATCACCATGCCGATCTTCTCCTGGTCGATCTTGATCGACGTGATCCGCGGTGCGTTCGCCGAGAGCTCCGCACGCGGCTCCGAGATGACCGCGAGCATCGTGTCGAGGATCTCGTTGCGCGCCCGCTTCGCCTGGGCGAGCGCGCCGCTCATGATCTCCTGCGTGACACCGGTGATCTTGATGTCCATCTGGAGCGCCGTGATCCCCTCGCGCGTCCCGGCGACCTTGAAGTCCATGTCCCCGAGGTGGTCCTCCGCACCCTGGATGTCGGTGAGGATCACGTAGTCCTCGCCTTCCTTGACGAGCCCCATCGCGATCCCGGAGACCGGCGCCTTGATCGGCACGCCGGCGTCCATGAGGGAGAGCGTCGATCCGCAGACCGATGCCATCGACGACGAGCCGTTCGACTCGAGCGTCTCGGAGACGATCCGGATCGTGTACGGGAACTCCTCGGCCGGCGGGATCATCGCCTCGAGCGAGCGCTGCGCGAGCGCTCCATGGCCGATGTCGCGCCGCTTCGGGCCGCGCATGAACCCTGTCTCCCCGACCGAGTAGGGCGGGAAGTTGTAGTGGTGCATGTAGCGGCGGTCCCGCTCGAGGGAGAGATCGTCGATGCGCTGCCCCTCCTTCGCGGTGCCGAGCGTGAGCGAGGAGAGCACCTGCGTCTGGCCGCGGGTGAAGAGGCCGGAACCGTGGGCGCGCGGGCTCAGGCCGACCTCGACGTCGATCGGCCGGATCTCCTCGGTACCACGGCCGTCCGGCCGTCGCTTGTCGACGGCGATCTTCTTGCGGACGATGTCCTTGTAGATCGCCTCGGCGGCCTTCTTCACGTAGCTCTTCGTGACGCCGTCCTTGATGAGTGCAGCGTCGCCCTCGGCGCCGGCGGAGCCGACCGGGAACGGCAGCCGGACATCCTCGATGATGCGGTCGAAGAGCAGATGGCGCTTCGCCGACTTGAGCTCCTTCGAGTCCTGCTCGGCGTCGGTCAGGGCGCGCAGGTCGTCCCCGAACTGCTCGCGCACCGGGCCTTCGACGGCCGCGAGGCGCTGCTTCTCGAGCAGCATCGTGAGGCTCGTCTTGACCTGGACACGGCGCTGGATGGCGTCGTCGGTCGACTCCATCGTGATCTCCGGAGCCAGGTCGGTGCTCAGCTCCTCGACGATCGCGGCGCCCTCGCGCAGGCCGTCGCGCTGGATCCGCTCCCAGATGGCGTGGCCATGGGCCGTCTCGAGCTCGGCGTGGAGCTCGGTGTCGAACCACTTCGCCTTGCCGGCCTGGCGGCGGAGATCCTCCTGCGCGGCGCAGAGCTTGCGGATCTCGGCGTGCGCGAGCTCGAGCGCCTCGAGGAGCAGATCCTCGGGCACCACGTCGGCGCCCGCCTCGACCATCGTCAGGCCGTCGTTCGTGCCGACGACGATCAGGTCGAGCGAGGTCTCCTCCCAGTTCTGCTCCAGCGTCGGGTTGACGATCAGCTCGCCGTCGATCAGCCCGATCCGCACGGCGCCCACCGGGCCGAAGAACGGCAGCGGCGAGAGCATCAGCGCGGCCGAGGCGCCGTTGATGCAGAGGATGTCGTGCGGCGTGATCATGTCGGCGGACAGCACCGTGC
The DNA here is from genome assembly GCA_035266765.1 of Gaiellaceae bacterium. Lineage (GTDB taxonomy): Bacteria > Actinomycetota > Thermoleophilia > Gaiellales > Gaiellaceae > Palsa-739. The sequence continues at coordinate 2,636 of DATFMW010000257.1, forward strand.
AGATCACCTGTACCTCGTTGCGGAAACCCTTCGGCCAGAGCGGCCGGATCGGGCGGTCGATCATGCGGGCGGTGAGGGTGGCGCGCTCGCTGGCGCGGCCCTCCCGCTTGAAGAAGCCGCCCGGGATCTTGCCGGCGGCGTACATCCGCTCCTCGACGTCGATCGTCAAGGGGAAGAAGTCGGCGCCCTCGCGGGCCTCCGACCTGCCGACGGCGGTGGCGAGCACCATGGTGTCGCCGGAACGGACGGCGACTGCGCCGTCCGCCTGCTTCGCGAGCTTGCCGGTTTCGAACGTGATCTCCTGTGTCCCAATCTGGACGGAGACCTGCGCCCGGCGCTCGGTCGCGATACTCATTCGATTGTCCTCCACTCTGCTGTTGCGGGTAGAGGGCGGGAGTTTGAGTCAGCCCCGCCTACCGGGAGCTCGCTCAAACCTCCGCCCTCTGGGGGTCTGTGGAGCTAACGGCGCAGGCCGAGCTCCTTGATGAGAGCGCGATAGCCCTCGAGATCGTGCTTCTGGAGATAGTTCAGGAAGCGGCGGCGGCGGCCGACGAGCTTGAGCAGCCCGCGGCGCGAGTAGTGATCGTGCTTGTGGGTGCGCAGATGCTCCGTCAACTCGTTGATGCGACGGGTGAGCATCGCGATCTGCACCTGCGGCGAGCCCGTGTCGGTCTCGCTGCGGCCGTGTTTCGTGATGATCTCCTGCTTGGCTTCCTTGGTAAGGGCCATCGCGCCTCCTGGTAGTCGTCTCCCGAGCCTCCGCCCGGGGCGCCGAGAATGCGCTCGCCCGAGCCGGGACTGGGTCGCCGGGTAGGGTAGCGGATTCCGCATGGGAACCGCGGTTTCGGGGCATCTGGGTGACATCGTGCGGGCGGCACGCGAGCGCACCGGCGTACCGGGCGTCGCCGCCGGCCTGGCGGTCGACGGCGAGGTCGAGATCGTCGCCGACGGGGTGCTCGGGCTCGGCGGCGACGAGCCCGTTCGGCCCGAGACGCCGTTCCGGGTGGCGTCGATCTCGAAGTGGTTCACGGCCTCGCTCGCGGCGCTCTGCCTCGACCTCGACGCGCCGGTGCTCGGGGAGGCGTCTGCGTCTGCGCTGCTCTCGCACACCGCGGGACTGCGGTGCGAGTCGGCTGAACCGCTGCCGGAGATCGCACGCGGGCTCTGGTCGTATTCGAACGCCGGCTACTGGGCCGCGGGCGAGGCGTGCGCGGCCGCGTGCGGGGCGCCGTTCGCCGAGGCGATGCGGGCCCGGGTGCTCGCCCCGCTCGGACTCGGGGCGACCGGGTACGAGGAGCCCGCCGCGCCGGCCCGCGGCCATGTGCAGGAGGCCGGGACCGGTCAGCGGGAGGCGCCGGAGGACGCCTATCCCGTCGCGCGACGGCCCTCGGGCGGGATCTGGTCGACGGTCGCCGACCTGATGCGGTTCGGGGCGCACCAGCTCGGAGGGCCCGGGCCGCTCCACGAGGCGGCGCGCGCCGGGCTGCGGATGCCCCGTGCGGAGGCGCTCGGTGCGGCGTACGCGCACGGTTTCTGGGTGCGCGAGCTGGCCGGCGGCCGCGTCGCGCTCGATCACGAGGGGTCGGTCGGCGGCTACCAGTCGCTCCTGCTGCTGGTGCCCGAGGAGCGGCTCGTGCTCGCGGTGCTCACGAACAGCTGGCGCGGACGCGGACTGATCCGGCGGGTCGTCCGCGATCTCGGCCTCGTCCCGGTCGGGGCGGGGCCGTCGTCCGCAGCGCCGGAACGCGTCTGGGCGGGCCGGTACGTCCTCGACGGGTCGGAGGCGGAGGTCGACGTCGTCGGCGACGTGGTGCGCGTGCGCGAGGCGGAGGTCGACCCGGTCACCGGGACGCGGATCGCCTCGCCGGCGTGGCGGGCCGAGCCGGTCGGCGGTGGGACCTACGGCGTCGCGGGCGGCCTCCTGATGAGCCATCGCGTCGACTTTCCGCGTGCCGGCGTGGCGCGCGTGGGCTGGGTTGCGCTGCCTCGGCTCGAGCGGTGATCGCGAACGTCACCGCTCCCTCGGCGGCGTCAGCCCGAACGGGCGAGCGGGAGGCGCAGCAGGCCGGCACCGTAGCGGCGCCGTACGCGCGGCGGCGCCGGAACGGTGAGCGGGATCCAGCCCACGTAACCGCAGGAGGGGCACCCCGGGTTCATCTGGACGGTGCCGCCGGCGACCGGCTTCGCATAGATCTCGCCGCACTCGAGGCAGCGCACGCTCTCGAGGACGGCGAAGGTGCGCTCGCGGGAAAGGCTCGCCATGGAGGAGAAGACGCCGCACCCGCGACTTTCTTGCGCTATTTGGGACGAACTGCTGCGCGCGTCCGGGCAACGTCGTCCGCGATCGCGGCGACGAGGGCGTCCTCGGAGGCGAACGTCTCCTGGTCGCGAAGCCGCTCCCAGAGCGCCACGACGAGCCTCGTCCCGTACAGGTCGCCCTCGAAGTCGAGCAGGTGCACCTCGAGGTGACGCTCCTCGCCGCCGAAGTGCGGGTTCGTTCCGATCGAGATCGCCGCCCGGTGACCGAGCGCCTCGCCGGCGTACACGCCGTCAGCGGGGAGCAGCAGGCCCGCCGGGAGCGCGAGGTTCGCCGTCGGGAAGCCGAGCCCGGCCCCGCGCCGCTTGCCGGCGACGACGGTGCCGTCGACCTCCGGCGGGCGACCCAGGAGCTCGGCCGCGTGCGCGACGTCGCCGATCGCGAGCAGCCGCCGCGCGTGGCTCGAGGAGATGTTCTCGACGAGCGGTACCCGCCGGACGTCGAAGCCCAGCCGCTCCAGCAGGTCGAGATCGCCGCTGCGTCCTCGACCGAAGTGGAACGTCTCCCCCGCCGCGACCGCCTCCGCGCCGATCGCGCGCAGGATCGTCTCGGCGAACTCCTCCGGGTCGAGCGCCGCGAGCGCCTCGTCGAAGTGGAGGACGAGCGCGTCCTCGATGCCCGCCTCCGCGAGCAGCTCGAGCCGTCGCTCCGTCGTCGTCAGGAGCTCGACTCCGCCTCCCAGCACCAGCCGCGGGTGCGGATCGAAGGTCACGACCGCAGGCCGCAGGTGGGCCGCCTCGGCGGCCTCGAGCACGCGCCGGTGTCCCCGGTGAACCCCGTCGAAGGTCCCGATCGCCACCGAGCGGCGCGCGGGAGCGAGCTCTTCCGGTCGGCGGGCGACGTTCACCGGTCAGCTCCGTCCCGCGTCCGCTCGACGCGTGCCAGGACCTCGGCCTCCGGCAGGAGACATCGGGGCTCGAACGCGTCGGGCGTGACCGCGTCCGTGACGGAAAACGGCCCGACTTCGGTGCGGCGGAGCGTGCGGCAATGGCCGCCGAGCGCGTGGGCGATCGCCCGGATGTACGTGCCGGAGGTCACGGAGAGGTCGAGGGTCACGCTCTCGCCCGTATACGCGATCACGTCGAGGGCGTGCACCGTCGAGCGTCGCAGCGGCATCTCCACCTCGACACCGCGCCGGGCCAGCCGGTAGGCGCGCTCGCCGTCGATCTTCACCGCCGAGGCGGCGGGGATCGGCAGCTCGATCTCCCCGCGGAGGCTCGCGAGCCGACGCTCGAGCTCGTCCACCGCCGGCGGTTCGAGGGTCTCGACGACGTCGCCTTCCGGATCGCCCGTCGCGGTCCGGGCGGTCAGGTCGATGTGCGTGACGTAGCGCTTGTCGAGGCCGACGAGGGACGAGGCGATTCGGGTGGCCCGGCCGGACAGCAGCAGCAACAGGCCCGTTGCGAAGGGGTCGAGTGTCCCCGCATGCCCGGTTCGGGCTCGGGTGCGGCGGCGGATCTGCGCGACGATCGCGAACGACGACGGCCCGGCGGGCTTGTCGACGAGCGCGACGCCCGCCGGCTCAAGCGCGCGCGGCGGCACGTTGCGCGAGGAATCCCTGCCGGACGATCTCGACGATCTCGTCCACGGTCTTGTCGGTGGAGAATCCCGCCGCCTGGCGGTGTCCGCCGCCGTCGAAGATGCGCGCGATCGCCGAGACGTCGAGCTCGTCGACGCTGGCCCGCAGAGAGACCTTTCGTGCGGGCCCCTCCTGCCGGAGCGGCTCACGGATCAGGACAGCGAGCTCCGCTCCTTCGACCGCCCGCAGGTAGTCGATGATTCCCTCGGAGTACGGCTCCGCCGCACCGACCTCCGCGAAGTCCGTGCGCAGGAGATGCGAAGCGACGATCCGTCCCCCCTCGAGCACGCGCGCCCGCTCGAGAGCCCGCGCGAGCAGCTTGAGCTTCGCGAACTCGACGGACTCGTACACCTGCTGGAACACGGCGTGGATGTCGGCGCCCGCCTCGACGAGCTCCGCGGCGAGCCGGAGCGCCTTCGGGGTCGTGTTCGTGTACTGGAAGCGGCCGGTGTCGGTCACGAGCGCGATGTAGAGCGGCTCGGCGAGCTCGGGGGTCAGCTCGACGTCGAGCGCGCGGAAGACGTCGCGGAGCACCTCCCCGGTGGAGGAGGCGTCGGCCACGATCAGGTTCACGTCGCCGAAGCGGGTGTTGTCGTGGTGATGGTCGATGTCGAGCACGAGCGGCGCCTTCGCCACGGCCTGCAGATCGCC
>DATFMW010000258.1:0-4308 GCA_035266765.1 Gaiellaceae bacterium
GGCGGCGCCTGGACGATCGAGCGTCTCGCGCCCTAGCCGCGCTGCGCGAGCGAGGCGCCCGCCCGGTAACGTCGGGTCATGCCCGCCGCGTGGATCGACGAGTCCGAGCACGGCTTCGGCTGGATCGCGCCGGAGCCTGCCTTCATGCGTCGCTCCTCACACGTGCTCGCGGTCGACGGGAGCGTCTGGGTGCTCGACCCGGTCTGGGACGAGGAGGCGCTCGACCGCGCGGCGGCTCTCGGCGAGCCCGCCGGCGTCGTCCAGCTCCTCGACCGGCACGGGCGCGACTGCGCGCGCGTCGCGGAGCACCTCGGCGTCTCGCTCCATGTCGTGCCCGCGGTCGCTCCCGGTGGTGCGCCGTTCGAGGTGATCGCCCTGCTGCGGAACCGCTTCTGGCACGAGATCGCGCTCTGGTTCCCGGCGGAGCGCACGCTCGTCTGCGCCGACGCGGTCGGCACGGCGCAGTACTACCGCGGCCCCGCCGAGCAGCTCGCCGTCTCGCCGGTGCTGCGCCTCACCCCGCCGCGGCGCCTCCTCCGGGTCGAGCCGGAGCACGTCCTCGTCGGGCACGGCCCGGGGATCCACGAGAACGCCGCCGCGGCGCTTCGCGAAGCCGTGACGAAGGCCCGCTCGCGGACACCCGCCTGGCTCTGGTCGGGGCTGCGTGCGCACGGGCCGTTCGGCTCGCAGCGCCGGCGGCGCTAGCCTTCCGCTCGTGGCGGTCGCCGCCGACCTGCGCACGGAGCTGCTCCGGCTCGTCCCGGACGAGCACCGCGTGAGCGACGGCGACTCCGTCCGCGGCCAGCACTCGACCGACTTCTCGTACCACCCGCCGCAGCTCCCGGACGTCGTCGTCTTCCCCGAGACGACCGACGAGGTCGCCGCCGTCCTCCGCTACGCCGACGGCGCGGGCGTGCCGGTCGTTCCGTACGGCGCCGGCACGAGCCTCGAGGGGCACGTGCTGCCGCTCCAGGGCGGCATCACACTCGACTTCACGCGGATGAACCGCGTGCTCGCGATCCGGCCCGACGACCTCACCGCGACCGTGCAACCGGGCGTCACGCGCTCGCAGCTCGAGGAGGCGACGGGGCCGCAGGGCCTCTGGTTCCCCGTCGACCCGGGCGCGGACGCGACGCTCGGCGGCATGGCGGGCACGAACGCGAGCGGGACGACGACCGTCCGCTACGGCGGCATGCGCGTCCATGTGCTCGCGCTCGAGGTCGTGCTCGCGGGCGGGAAGGTCATCCGCACCGGCAGCCGCGCAGCGAAGACGTCGGCCGGCTACGACCTGAACGACCTCTTCATCGGCTCGGAGGGGACGCTCGGCGCGATCACCGAGCTGACCGTCCGGCTGCGCCCGATCCCGGAGCACGTCGTCGTCGCACGTGCCGGGTTCCCGTCCGTGGAGGCCGCCTGCCGGGCCGCGGCGGCGGTCATCGGCTCCGGCGTCCTCGTCACGCGCTGCGAGCTCGTCGACGCGACCACGATCGCGGCGCTGAACGCCTACAAGGGGATGACGTTCCCGGAGACGCCGCACCTCTTCGTCGAGTTCGGCGGCACCGAGTCGGGCGTCGCGGGTGATCTCGCCGCGACCCGCGAGATCGCGGAGGACGAGGGCGCGGTCGGCTTCGCAGCGGAGAGCGACCCGACCGCCCGGGCGCGGATCTGGGACGCGCGCCACAACGCGCTGCACGCCTCGCTCGCGCTCGCCCCGGGCAGCAAGGCGATGACGACCGACGTCGCCGTCCCGCTCTCCGAGCTCGCCGGCGCGATGGAGCACGCCCGCACCGTGATCGACTCGTCCGGCCTGCGCGGCGGCATCGTCGGTCATGTCGGCGACGGGAACTTCCACGTCGCGTTCCTGCTCGACCCGGACGATGCGGAGTCGATCGAGCGCGCGGAGCGCCTCAACTCCGCGGTCGTCGACGACGCGCTCGCCCGCGGCGGCACCTGCACGGGCGAGCACGGGATCGGCTTCGGCAAGCTCGACTACCTCGAGCGCGAGCACGGCGATCTCGTGCCCCTCTATCGCGGCATCAAGCAGCTCTTCGACCCGAACGGGATCATGAATCCCGGCAAGGTCGTGCCGGCCGCGCGCTAGGCCGCGGCGGGCTCGCGCAGGGCCGCGTCGAGTAGGGCGTAGCCGCGGGCGATCAGCTCGCGTTTCGCCGCCTCGTCCCACGGTTCCGGGTTCCGCAGCGACGTCTCGAGATTGATCTCGTCGGCTCCCCCTGCGACGGCGATGCGCGGCACCAGCCGGTCGCCGAGGAACGGGAACTCCGCCGCCGCGAACCGTTCGGCGATCGCTGCCGCGACCCGTTCGCCGCGGCGCCCGCCCTCGCTGCGGACGATCCGGTCGACGTCGGTGCGCAGGTGCTCGAGCTCGGCGAGCGATATGTCCTTCTCCTGGGCGACCTGTTCCTCCAGCACCGTGTTCTGCTGCACCGCGACGCGCATCAGGCGGACGATCATGTCGCCCCAGTGGGCCGGCTCGCCGCGCAGCCCGCGCTCCTCGGCCTCGACCAGCTCCTCGATCAGCGCGCGCACCGGCGGCACCTTGCGGAACCGTTCCAGGCGACGCCGCAGCGTTGGGAGCCACCCGGCGCCGATCGGCGGATAGCTCGGGAGGTAGCGGAAGCTGACGATCAGCTCGACGCCCGGCTGCTTGTACGCATGGCCGAGCGGGAAGTTGCGCACCCACGCGCCGTCGGTGGCGATCCGGTTTCCGACCGGTCGCGGTAGGACGAGCGCGCTGATCGCCGCCGACGCGAGCACCGCCTGCGCGAACATCTCGGGCGGCGCGCGCCGGGACGAGTAGGCGAGCTCGTACGCGCGTGCGCCGGCGCCGTGCTCGATCTCGGTCACGTCGGTCGCGCACACGACCATCTCGACCGGCGCTGCGGCGAGCTGCGCAGCGAGCTCGTCCAGGTCACCGAGCCGGTCGGCCACCGTGTCGGGCAGGCGGTAGTCATGCGAGCCGAGCAGCGGCAGCCGCCACAGCGAGTGCGGCCGGAACGTGTCGTCCGGCTGAAGCTCGAGCAGGAACCGCTCCAGGTCGTCGAGCCGGTCGAGCGCCGCCATCGTCCCGGCGAGCGCGCCGGCGGACGCGCCGTAGATCCAGCCGATCCGCGGCCACAGGTCGCTCTCGTGCAGGCGCTTGAGGAAGCCGAGCTCCATCAGCACGCCGTTGACGGCGCCACCGGAGAGGACGACTGCGACGTCCCTGTCCATCGCCCGTCAGCCTACGACGCGGGACCCTCCCACGCGACGCTGTCGCCGAGGATCTCGTCGATTCGGCTCAGCGCCTCCGCGTCCAGCTCGACCCCTGCGGCGGCGGCGTTCTCGGCCACCTGCTCCGGCCGGGACGCGCCGATGATCGCCGAGGCGACGTTCGGCTCGCGCAGCACCCAGGCGAGAGCGAGCTGCGCGAGGGTGATCCCCAGCTCCCCGGCGACGGCGCCGAGCCGCTGTACCCGCTCGAGCAGCGCCTCGTCGCGTGCCTTGTCCATGAAGACGTTCATCTTCTCGGACGCGGCGCGGCTGTCCGCCGGGATCTCCTCGCCGGGCTTGTACTTGCCCGTGAGCACGCCCTGCGCGAGCGGCGACCAGACGATCTGCGAGATACCGTGCTCGCGGCTGAACGGGATCACGTCGCGCTCGGGCCCGCGCCAGATCGCCGAGTACTGCGGCTGGCTCGAGACGAACGGCTCCACACCCGGGAGGGCGAGCGCGGCCTCGATCTGCTCGACCGGCCACTCGCTGAAGCCGAGATACCGCGCCTTGCCGGAGCGCACGACCTCGGTGAGCGCATCCATCGTCTCCTCGAGCGGCGTGTTCCAGTCGTAGCGGTGGCACTGGTAGAGGTCGACGTGGTCGGTGCGCAGGCGCGCGAGGGACGCGTCGATCTGCTTGAGGACCTGCTCCCGCGAGAGCCCCCGGTCGGTCTCCGACATCGGGAAGTAGAGCTTCGTCGCGAGGACGTACGAGTCCCGCGGCCGCCCGGCCAGCACCTCGCCGAGGAACTCCTCGGCGCGCCCGCCGGAGTAGACGTTCGCGGTGTCGATGAAGTTGATCCCGACCTCGAACGCCTTGGCGACGCACGCCTCGGCCTGCTCGCGCGCGATGCCGCCGCCGTAGGTGAGCCAGGAGCCGAGGCAGATCTCCGAGACCTGAAGGTCGCTGGAGCCGAGCTGTCTGTGTCTCATGTTCCGAAGCTATCCGCTAGCGTCCCGCCATGGCGCAGCTGAACGCGATCGGGATCGTCAGCGCCGACCTCGACCGCACGCGGACGTTCTACAGCCTGCTCGG
>DATFMW010000259.1:0-4027 GCA_035266765.1 Gaiellaceae bacterium
TGCCGAGTTGAGAATCACCTGCTCCAAGGACGAGCTCGTCCAGGCCCTTGCCGTCGTGGGCCGTGCCGTCTCGACGCGAACCTCGGTGCAGATCCTGTCCGGGATCCTGCTCGAAGCGAGCGGTCACGAACTTCGGCTTGCCGCGACCGACATGGAGCTCTCGCTGCGGGCGACGCTGCCGGCGGAGGTGCGGGGCGACGGGGCGATCGTGCTGCCCGGTCGCACGTTCGTCGATATCGCGCGGCTGTTGCCTGCCGACGAGGTCACAATCGAGCATCGCGCAGCGGAGTCCGTCGTGCACGTCACGTCGGGGAGCGCGAGCTACACGCTGCACACGTACAACCCGGAGGACTTTCCGCGGCTGCCCGAGCTCGAGTCGATCGAGACGTTCCCGGTCATTCGCGAGTCGCTGCTCGAGACGATCACGCGCGTTGCTCGTGCTGCTTCGCGTGACGAGTCGCGCCCCGTCCTGACCGGCGTCCTCGTCCAGTTCACCGGCGGCCAGCTCGTGATGGCGGCAACAGACTCGTACCGGCTCGCCGTCAAGCAGACGGAGCTGAGTGGCACTGTGCCCGAACTGGAGGCGATCGTTCCCGGCCGTGCTCTGCAGGAGCTGGCGCGGATCGCCTCTACGGGTGACACGGTCGGGGTTGGCGTGCACGAGAACCAGGTGCTTTTCTCCACTGCCGGTTTCTGGCTGACAACCCGCCGGATCGACGGACAATTCCCGAACTACCAGCAGCTCCTGCCCGAGGCCTTCGAGTACGAGCTGGTTATCCCGCGCGGCGATCTCCTCGATGTTGTTCGCCGCGCTTCGGTGATGATCCAGCGGGCGACGCCACTGCAGCTGCGCTTCGCCGAGGGCGAGCTCACCGTGATCGCACGGACGCATGAGGTGGGCGAGTCGAAGGAGTCGCTGCCGGTCGGGTTCACGGGCGAGACGCTCGAGATCGGCTTCAACGCCGACTTCCTCCGGGAGGGGCTGGAGTCGCTCGACGGGGACGATGTTCGCTTCAAGCTGATCAGCCCGTTGCGGCCGGCTGTGATCCAGGGCGACGGCGACGACTTCACGTATCTCGTGATGCCGATCCGTCTGCCCGGCTAGGGCGCATCCGCCTGATCGTCGAGGACGTCTCGCTCCGCAGCTTCCGGTCCTACGCCCGGCTCGATCTCGCGCTCCGGCCGGGCCTCGTCCTCGCGGTCGGGCCGAACGGCGTCGGCAAGACGAACCTGCTCGAAGCGCTTCACGTCGGCACGCAGGGGTTCTCGCCGCGGACGCGCGCCGACGCGCAACTCATCCGCTTCGGTGAGAACACCGCCCGTGTCGTCGTCCGCGGCCGGCGAGGCGGTACGCCGCTCGAGCTCGAGGTGACGCTCGCACCCGGCAACGGCAAGAAGGCGAAGGCGAACGGCGCCCCTCTCCGCGCTGCCGAGCAGCTGCGCGCGGAGACCGCAACGCTTGTGTTCACACCCGACCGGCTCGCCATCGTCAAGGGCGCTCCGGCCGCGCGGCGCGCCTACTTCGATCGCACCTTCGGACGGCTCTCGCCGACACGGTCGAGCCTGCCGGCAGAGTACGGCGCCGCTGTGGCGCAGCGAAATGCATCTCTTCGCCGCGCCGCGGCAGGGCTCTCCGGCCGCGATGCGATCGCCCCCTGGACGGAGCAGGTCGCCGCGCTCGGCACCGCGCTCGTCACCGCCCGGCAGGAGACGCTCGCGCTGCTCAGCCCGTTGTTCGCCGACAGGGCCGCCGAGCTCGGCCTCGCCGGCGCCGAGCTCCGCTACGAGGGCGAGCCGCCGCTTGTCGCGCGACTCGAGGAGCGACTCGACCGCGACCTCGAGCGCGGGGCGACGTCGCTCGGGCCACACCTCGACGACGTCGCGGTCGTCTCCGACACGCGCGAGCTCCGCGGCTTCGGCTCCCAGGGCGAGCAGCGGCTCGCGGTGCTCGCCCTTCTGCTCGCCGAGGCCGAGTTGATCGCCGATCGCCGCGGCGTACCGCCACTCCTCCTCCTCGACGACGTTCTCTCAGAGCTCGATCCCGGCCGCCGCCGGATTCTCGCGGCCCGCGTCGCGCAGGTCGGGCAGGCGCTTGTGACCGCGACCGACCCGGCGATGCTGCCGGTGGAGCCGGACCAGCTGCTCGAGGTCACCACCGGCGAGGTACGGGAGGCCGCCTGATGGAGCCACTCGGCGACGAGGTTCGCTCGGAGCTTCGCCGGTTCGGACCGGAAGCCGGTATCGCCGACGCGGTCGAGGCGTGGCCGGCGGCGGTGGGGCCGGAGATCGCCCGTAACGCGTGGCCTGCCCGCTTCCAGCGCGACGGGACACTCGTCGTCCACACGCGCGACGCCGTCTGGGGGTTCGAGCTCGGGCATCGCGCGGTCGAGATCGCGGCCCGCCTGCCCGGATCACCGCCGCTCAAGTTCGTGCCGGGACCGCTTCCGGAGCCGGCTCGGACCGAGCCGTCGGAGGTCGGGCGCGTGGTGCCTGCGGCTACGCTGGAGGAGGCGCGGACGGCGGCCGAGTGGGCGTCCGCGATCGACGACGAGGAGCTGCGCAACCTCGTCGCGAAGGCCGCGCGGGCGAGTCTCGCCCGCGCCGCAGCCGACCGGCCGTTCTGATACACTGACCTGCGCCCGCAAATGCATTATTTGCAGGGCTTTTTTCATGACTGAGGCGAATTACACCGCAAAGGACATCACCGTTCTGGAAGGCCTCGAGCCCGTCCGGCTCAGGCCTGGGATGTACATCGGATCGACCGGCCTCCGCGGCCTCCACCATCTCATCTACGAGGTGGTCGACAACTCCGTCGACGAGGCGCTCGCGGGCCGCAACGAGCGGATCGAGGTCACCCTCCATCCCGACCACTCGGTCACTGTCCAGGACTGGGGCTCGGGTATCCCGGTCGACGTGATGGCGGAGCAGGGACTGCCGGCGCTGACGGTCGTCCTCACGAAGCTCCACGCGGGCGGCAAGTTCGGCGGCGAAGGCTACAAGGTCTCGGGCGGCCTGCACGGCGTCGGCGTCTCGGTCGTGAACGCGCTTTCCGAGCGGCTCGTCGCCGAGGTGCGCCGCGACGGCAAGGTGCACCGGCAGGAGTTCGAGCGCGGCGAGGCGGCCGGCGACATGGAGGTCGTCCGCGACATGGGTCCGGACGATCCGACCGGCACCACAATCAGCTTCCTGCCTGATTCCGAGATCTTCGAGGAGCTCGACGCCGAGGCGGCGACGATCACCCAGCGCCTGCGCGAGACCGCCTTCCTGACGCGGGGCCTCTACATCAAGCTCACCGACGAGCGCGCCGACGGGAAGACGGTCGAGTTCCACTACGAGGGCGGCATCCGCGACTTCGTCTCGCACATCAACGAGGCGAAGGACGCGATCCACAAGCACATCGTCTATTTCGAGGGTGAGACGGAGCAGGGCTCGGTGGAGATCGCGATGCAGTGGAACGGCTCCTACCAGGAGTCGGTCTTCACGTTCGCCAACAACATCAACACCGTCGAGGGCGGCTCGCACCTCTCCGGGTTCCGCAGCGCGCTCACCCGCACGCTCAACTCGAAAGCGCAGGATCTGAAGCTGCTGAAGAAGGACGAGACGCTCGAGGGCGAGGACGTACGCGAAGGCCTCGCCGCGGTTGTCTCGGTCAAGCTCCGCAACCCGCAGTTCGAGGGCCAGACGAAGACGAAGCTCGGGAACCCGGGCGTCGAGGGTCTCGTCCAGACGACGGTGAACGCGAACCTCGCCCGGTTCTTCGAGGAGAACCCGCAGGACGCGCGCGCGATCTGCAACAAGGCGATCGCCGCCATGCGCGCCCGCCTCGCTGCCCGCAAGGCGCGTGAGCTGACGCGACGCAAGTCCGCCCTCGACAGCTCGTCGCTGCCGGGCAAGCTCGCCGACTGCTCGATCCGCGACCCGGAGTCCGCCGAGCTCTACATCGTCGAGGGCGACTCCGCCGGCGGCTCCGCGAAGATGGGCCGCGACCGCACCTACCAGGCGATCCTGCCCCTGCGCGGGAAGATCA
>DATFMW010000260.1:0-12275 GCA_035266765.1 Gaiellaceae bacterium
AAGGCGCCGGTCGTGATCGGCCGCGACCACCTCGACGCCGGCTCGGTCGCCTCGCCGTACCGCGAGACGGAGGCGATGCGCGACGGCTCGGACGCGATCGCGGACTGGCCGATCCTGAACGCGCTCGTCAACGTCGCCGCGGGAGCGACGTGGGTGAGCGTGCACCACGGCGGCGGCGTCGGGATCGGCAACGCGATCCACGCCGGCATGGTGGTCGTCGCCGACGGCACCGACGCGGCGGCGGAGCGGCTCGAGCGCGTGCTCACGACCGACCCCGGCACCGGCGTGATGCGCCACGTCGACGCGGGCTACCCCGAGGCGATCGAGGCCGCCGAGCGGGGCGGGTTGCGGCTGCCGTCGATGCCGCGCCGCGCGTGAGCCTCGCGCGGAGCCGCGCATGAGTGCCACGCGGCGGCTGCTCGTCCGCGACCTCGCGCAGGTTGCGACGCCGGCGGGGCGTGCCGCACCGCTGCGCGGGGCTGCGCTCAGCTTGGTGGACGTCGTCGAGGACGCGTACGTTCTCTGCTCCGGCGCGACGATCGAGTCGGTGGGGCGGATGCGCGACCTGCCCGCGCTCGACGGCGACCTCGACGGCGACATGGTGGAGCTGGACGGCCGCGGCCTCTGCGCGATCCCGGGCCTCGTCGACTGCCACACGCACGCCGCCTTCGGCGGCGACCGGGTCGAGGAGTTCTCGTTCCGCGCGGCAGGCGCAGGCTACGAGGAGCTGCACGCCCGCGGCGGCGGCATCCTCTCGACCGTCCGCGCGACGCGCGCCGCCGGCGAGGACGGCCTGCGCGCAGCCGTCGAGCGGCACCGGGGCTGGATGCTCCGTCACGGCACGACGACCTTCGAGGCGAAGTCCGGCTACGGCCTCGATCGCGAGACCGAGCTCGCGTCGCTGCGGGCGATCCGGGCCGCCGGCGGCATCCCGACCTGGCTCGGCGCGCACGCCGTGCCGCCCGAGTTCGACGGCGACGCCGACGCGTACCTCGACTTCGCGCTCGTCGAGGTGCTCCCCGAGGCGGCGACGCTCGCCGAGGCCGCCGACGTCTTTCTCGAGCGGGGCGCGTTTGACGCGGCGCAGGCACGCCGCTACCTGGAGGCGTGCCGGGACGCCGGGCTCGCGCTGCGACTGCACGGCGACCAGTTCACCGAGCAGGGCGCGATCCCGCTCGCGCTCGAGCTGGCTGCGCGCTCGGTCGACCACCTCGAGGCGACCGGCGCCGACGGCGTACGTGCGCTCGCCGCCGGGGAGACCGTCGGCGTCCTCCTGCCGGCGAGCGCGCTCTTCCTCGGCCGCCCGATGCCGCCCGCCCGGGCGCTCGTCGACGCGGGCGCCGCGGTGGCCCTCGCGACCGACTTCAACCCGGGCAGCGCCTTCTGCGAGAGCCTGCCGCTCTGCTGCTCGCTCGCCGCGACGCAGCTGACCCTCTCACCGGCCGAGGCGCTCGCCGCCTGCACCGTCAACGCCGCGCACGTGCTCGGCCGCGCGGATGAGCTCGGCCGGCTCGCGCCCGGCTACCGGGCCGACCTCGTCCTCCTTGACGCGCCCGACTGGCGCTACCTCGCCTACCACCTCGGCGGCGACCTCGTCGCACGGGTCGTGCTCGCCGGCGAGCCGGTCGAGCTAGGCTAGCCCCTCATGCCGACGAGGAAGCAGCGACGCCGCGAGGCCAAGCTCAAGCGCCACGAGTACGAGACCGTGTACGTCGACGCCGAGGGGAACGAGGTCGATGTCCCCGAGGAGGAGGCCGACGAGGAGCCGAAGCAGCGCTTCGGCTGGGGCGACCGGAAACCCGCCGCGAAGCCCGCGAAGCCCGCGAAGGGCCGGGCAGCCGCAACCCGCGGGCGCACTCCGCCGCCGCCCTCCTGGGAGCGCGCAGCGCGCCGCGCGCTCATCCTCGGCGCGGTCGTCTTCGCGCTCTTCTACTTCACGGGTCGCAAGAGCGGCGCGAACTGGGTCTCCGCGGCCGGGCTCGCCGCCCTCTACACGGTCCTCTTCATCCCGTTCACGTACGCGGTCGACCGGTTCGCCTACCGGCGCTACCTCCAGAAGACGGGCGCCGCACCGGCCGCGGGCGACAAGAAGCCGCGCAAGAAGCGCTGAACGACCGGCGCCCGCGGGGGAGCGGGGAGCGCCGAACCCGAAGCATCTACACTCGCCCCGCGATGAGCATCGTCGTCGACCGCTACGCGCTGGGCCCGCTCCAGACCAACTGCTACGTCGTCCGCGCCGAGCGCGGGGCGGCGCAGGCGGCCGTGATCGACCCGGGCGGAAACGCCGCCGAGCTGCGGCTCGAGCTCGCGCGATCCGGCGCCGCGTGCGCCGGGATCCTCGTCACGCACGGCCACTTCGACCACGTCGGCGGCGTCGCCGACCTCGCCGAGGGCACGGGCGCACCGGTCTGGATGCCGGAGGGCGAGCGCGACCTGCTCGAGCGCTACGGGGAGTTCGCGCCCACGGGCGCGCCCGGCCGCTCGTACACGCCGGACCACCTGCTCGCCGGCGGCGAGACGATCGAGATCGCGGGTCTCACGTTCGAATGCGTCGGGATCCCCGGCCACTCGCCGGCGCACGTCGGCTTCCACGCCGACGGCTCGCTCTTCAGCGGCGACCTGCTCTTCGCCGGCTCGGTCGGCCGTGTCGACCTGCCCGGCGCCGACTGGGACACGCTGCTCGCCTCCGTCCGCTCGCTCGTCGACCGCTACCCGCCGGAGACCGTCGTCTACCCGGGCCACGGCCCGCAGACGACGCTCGGCGAGGAGCTCGCCCGCAACCCGTACCTCGCGGAGCTGCGCGCATGAGCGGCGCGAAGGCGCGGAAGATCGAGGCGCCGCGGGGCACGCACGACGTCCTCCCGGCCGAGCAGCCGCTCTGGCAGAAGGTGACCGCGGAGATGGAGCGCCTGTGCGCGCTGTACGGCTACCGGCGCATCCAGACGCCCGTCTTCGAGGACGTCGACCTCTTCCAGCGCACGTCGGGACAGGGCTCGGACATCGTCCAGAAGGAGATGTACGTCTTCGAGGACCGGAGCGGTCGCCGGCTCGCGCTCCGGCCCGAGGGCACGGCGCCGATCTGCCGTGCCTACCTCGAGCACGGGATGCAGCGCGAGCCGCAGCCGGTGAAGCTCTACACGTTCGCGACCATGTACCGGTACGACAAGCCCCAGCGCGGGCGCTACCGCGAGCACCACCAGCTCTCCGTCGAGAGCATCGGCTCAGCCGACCCGGCCGCCGACGCCGAGGTGATCCACCTCTACGACACGCTCCTGCGCAACCTCGGTCTGCGCGACTACGAGCTTCAGCTCAACTCGATCGGCGACGGCGACTGCCGGCCCGCCTACCTCGAGCGGCTGAACGAGTGGCTCGACGCGCACGACGACGTCCTCGACGACGAGGCGCGGCAGAAGCGCGCCACGAGCCCCCTGCGCGTCTTCGACGTCAAGAACCCGGCACTGCGCGCGGCGCTCGCCGATGCACCGAAGATCGGTGACTCGCTCTGCGGGGCCTGCGCCGAGCACTTCGCGGCCGTCCGCTCGACTCTCGATGCGTACGGCGTCTCGTACACGCTCGTGCCGACGCTCGTGCGCGGGCTCGACTATTACACGCGCACGACCTGGGAGTTCGTCGGCCCCGACGAGTCCACCCAGGCCTCGACGATCTCCGCCGGCGGGCGCTACGACGGCCTGATCGAGGAGATCGGCGGCGCACCGACCCCCGGCGTCGGCTTCGGCGCCGGCATCGAGCGGCTCGTGCTCTCGCTCCAGCTCGAGGGTGTCGAGGCCGACCCGCCCGCGATCGACGTCTTCGTCGCGCTCGACGGCGGTGCGCGCACCGACGCGCTCGTGCTGCTCGCCGAGCTGCGCGGTGCCGGGCTCGCCGCCGACACCGACTACGCGGGCCGCTCGCTCAAGGGCCAGCTCACCCAGGCGCAGCGCTCCGGTGCCCGCGACACGGTGATCCTCCGCCCGGATACCGTCGTACTCCGCCGCCGCGGCGAACAGGACTCCGAGCTACCCCGTGGCGACCTGCTGGAAAGGCTGATGCGATGAGCTCCTGGCGCGATGCGATGTGCGGCGACCTGCGGCGCGACGACGCCGGCCGCACGGTCACGGTCTCCGGGTGGGCGAACACGCGCCGCGACCACGGCGGCCTCGTCTTCGTCGACCTCCGCGACGGCAGCGGCACGTGCCAGCTCGTCGTCAACCCGGAACGTGCGCCGGCGGCCGCCGAGGCCGCCCACGGCGTGCGGAACGAGTTCGTCCTCCGCGCCGTCGGTGAGGTCATCCTGCGCTCGCCGGAGACCGTCAACCCGAACATGCCGACCGGCGAGATCGAGGTGCAGGTCGACGAGCTCGAGATCGTCTCGACCGCCACCGTGCTCCCGTTCCAGCTCGACGACGAGAACGTCGACGACGCCGTGCGGATGCGCTACCGGTGGCTCGACCTGCGGCGGCCGCGCCTCCAGCGCAACATCCGGCTGCGCGCGCAGATGGTCGGTGCGATCCGGCGGGTGATGGAGGGAGCCGGCTTCCTCGACATCCAGACGCCGGTGCTCTGGAAGCCGACGCCGGAGGGCGCACGCGACTTCCTCGTACCGTCGCGGCTCCAGCCGACGCGCTTCTACGCGCTGCCGCAGTCGCCGCAGATCGCGAAGCAGCTGCTCGTGATCTCGAACTTCGAGCGCTACTACCAGATCGCCATCTGCTTCCGGGACGAGGATCTCCGCGCCGACCGCGTCCAGGAGATCACCCAGCTCGACGTCGAGCTGGCGTTCCCCGACCAGGAGTTCCTGCTCGGCCTGATGGAGCAGATGATCCAGACCGTCTGGCGCGAGTGCCTCGGAGTCGAGCTCGAGACGCCGTTCCCGCGCATGACCTGGGCGGAGGCCGACCGCCGGTTTGGCTCCGACAAGCCCGACCTCCGCTACGGGCTCGAGATCGAGGACGCGACCGCGGCGACGCGCGGCTCCGAGTTCGGCGTCTTCGCGAACGCCGACACGGTGCGCTTCCTCCGCGCCCCCCGCGTGTTCTCGCGAGCCGAGCTCGCCCAGCTGGAGGAGTTCGCGAAGGAGTGGGGCGCGAAGGGGCTCGCCTACCTCGTGTTCGACGAGTCGGGCGAGGTGCGTTCGCCGATCGCGAAGTTCCTCTCGGCGGAGACGCTCGCAGCGCTCGGCGGCAAGCCCGGCGAGACGCTCCTCTTCGCCGCGGACACGTGGCCGATGACCTCGCGCGTCCTCGGCGCGCTCCGGGCGCAGCTCGCCGAGCAGCTCGACCTCGTCCCCGAGGACGCCTGGGCGTGGCTCTGGGTCACCGACTTCCCGATGTTCGAGTGGGACGAGGAGGACGGGCGCTGGGGAGCGGTCCACCATCCGTTCACGCGCCCGACGAAGGAGTGGGAGGAGCGGTTCGACGAGGATCCGGGCGCTGCGCTCGCGCACGCGTACGACCTGATCGGCAACGGCAACGAGCTCGGCGGCGGCTCGTTCAGGATCCACGAGCCGGATCTCCAGGCGCGCGTCTTCGACCTGCTCGGAATCAGCCCGGAGCAGCAGCAATCGAAGTTCGGCTTCCTGCTCGACGCGCTCGCGATGGGGGCGCCGCCGCACGGGGGGATCGCGTTCGGCATCGACCGCATGCTGATGGTGCTCGCCGGCGAGCAGAACCTGCGCGACACGATCGCATTCCCGAAGAACCAGGCCGGCGTCGACCCGATGACCGGAGCACCGAGCGAGGCCGATCCCGGGCATCTGCGCGAGCTCGGGCTCGAGCTGAAGGCTCCGAAAGCCTGAGGAACATGCGGCATCCGGCCGGTGCGCACGGCATACTCTTGCGACGCGCGCTTGCGCGTTTTGACGTAGACAGAGAGGCTTAGGGACATGGCAACCGAGGGTCCGGGTCCGGCGTCGGCGCCGTCGCTCACGGCGGTGCCGCGTCTCGAGGACATACCGCGCGCAGGCGACGGGCTCGACGCCGAGTCCGTGCGGGCGGCGTTCGATGCCTTCCGCCGGCAGACGGCGCAGCTCCAGGCGCAGCTGCGGGTGCTCCAGGTCGCCGGCACGCGCCCCGGCAGCGGCGCTGCCGTCGAGGCGACCGGACACGCCGTCCGGATGGACGCGCTCCATCTGATCCGCGCTGCGGCCGAGTTCGCCGACACGATCGAGCGCGACGCCCAGAACGCTTCCGCGACCCAGGTCTCCCGCACGCAGGAGGTCGTCACCGGCCGCATGCGCGACGCGCAGGAGCGCGAGGCGGAGGTCGAGCGCTACCGCCAGGAGAGCGAGCGCCAGCGGGCCGAGATGCTGAACGGCGCCCGGAACGAGGCGCGCGAGGTACTCGCGAAGGCGCATGCCGACGCGACCCGCGAGCTGCAGGAGGCGGAGGCGAAGGGCGACCGCCTGCTCGAGCAGGCGCGCCACCAGGCGACCGAGCTCACGAACTCCGTCCGTGCCGAGGTCGAGCAAACGCTCGAATGGGCGCGCGCGCAGTCCGCCTCTGTCCTCGGCCGCGCCCAGCACGCCGCCGAGCAGCTGGTCGCGGCGGCCGGGCTCGGCGACGACGCGATCGCCGAGGTCGCGAGCGCGATCGTCCAGGCGGCCCAGCAGGTGGCCAAGCCGGCGCCGGAGATGCCGCCGGCCGCGGCGCTCGCGGGCGCCGTCTCCCCGGAGCCTCCCGCGCCGCCCGCGGCAGAGCCCGCCGCGGAGTCCGCTCCGGACGACGCACCACCCGCGGCCGACGAGCCCGCGCAGGACACAGCACCCGACGAAGACGTCGGGGAGCCTCCTACGCCGGCGTCCTAGCGTGCGGCGATGCTGAAGCGCTTCGGGCCCAGAACGCTCGTCGAGGCCGTGTTCCTCATCGCCGTGCCGATCGTCATCGCGGTGGCCGGGTTCGGGGCGATCACGATCATCGGCGGCAGCGCGCTCGCCTACCTGCTCGTCCTCGCGGCCGAGATCATCGAGAGCCGCGACACCGGCGGCGCGCGGCGTCCGGCCGCTCCCGCCCGCGAGATGCAGCCCCGGCCGCTCGTGCCCGAGCCGGAGCCTGCCGCGGTCTTCGCGACGCCGCAAGAGCATGTGCGCGTCGTCTCGGGCGAGGAGTCGCAGCCGCCGCCCGAGCCGCCTACCCTCGAGCGCGCGCCGGAGCCGGAGCCGGAGCCGGAGCGTGAGCAGCCGCCTGTCGCCGCCGTTCCCGAACCGGAGCCCGAGCCTGCGCCCGCCCCGGTCGTCCCGGAGCCGACCTCCGTCGTTCCGATCGGCATCGGCTCGGCGCCGCGACGTTGGAACCTCTGGCAGCTCGAGGAGCTCGTGAGAGCGAGCGCGGGCGAAGATCTGATCGCAGACGAAGAGCGGAACTACCTGCTCCTCTACCTCCGCGACTTCGCCGACCCGAGCGGCGAGCTCCCCCTCGACTTCGACGGCCTCGTCCGAGAGAGCTTCGGTGATCTCGTAGGCGTGCGGTGAGCGGAGCCGTCGGCCTGCGTGCCGGCGCCCTCGGCTTGCTCTCGCTCCTCGTGACGGCGATCGCCGTCACGGCCTCACAGCACACGACCGCCGCGACGAAGCCGGGGATCGCGCTGACCGCCGCCGGGTGGTACACGGCCGTGGCCGCTCCCGAGCCGGCGCGAAGCGGCACCCGGAAGAGCGCGTGCGGCATCACGATCCGCGCAACGACGCTCGGTGTCGCGCACCCCGTTCTGCCGTGCGGCGTCCGTATCGAGCTCGAGCACGACGGCGTCCGGGCGACCGCACCCGTCGTCGATCGCGGCCCCAAGGCGCCGGGGCGTGAGTTCGACCTGACGCCGGCGCTCGCAGCGAAGCTCGGCCTGAAAAGAGCGGAGACGATCCACTGGCGCTTCGCCGGGTAGCCGCAGGCGGCTACAGTCCACCGACTCGACGCTGTGCGTCGGGCCGGGCTTCAATGTAGAACCAACGCCTACATAAAGGGAGCACGTGTCCCAGCCGGAGGCCGTTTACGGTCGAAGGCAGGTGCGGCACCCACCTGGTTACGCCAGGTTCACATAGCCCGGTCGGATCGGCAGGGTGGAGGAGGTGGGGGCCGCACTGCGGCCCCCACCTGTTTCTGCTTCGCACCGCTTCGCCGTTTGATCGCTGCTTCGCACCGCTTCGCTTTTCTGCTCGCAGAGCGTGAGCCGGCGGAGCCGGCTCACGGGCGGCGGGGCCGGACGCAGCGAGCCGCGCCCGCGCTGGTCGGTCGCGGCGACAGACATCTTCTGCTTGGCCGGCGTCGATGGGTTGCGCCCGCGCTCGTCGGGCGCGGCGACCGGCTTCGTCTACCGTGAAGCCATGCTCGAGACCTATGGAGACTCGACCCGCAGGGGTGACTGGGCGGCCGTCCGGCTGCTCGTCGACGGCGACCGCATCGTCGAGGCGGACGCGCCGGGGCTCGACCGGTCGCTGCGCGGGCTGACGCTCCTCGAGGCGGCCGCCGTCGGCGGCGAGACGCTCGCCGTCGACGCACTCGCGAACGCGCTCGGGCCCGTCGTCCGGGCCGAGCCGGGTCCGCGGCGGACTGCGGTCGCGATGAGCGGCGGCGTCGACAGCGCCGTCGCGCTGCTGCGCGCGCTCCCCGACGCCGTTGGTGTCACCCTTCGGCTCTGGCTCGATCCTGCCGGGCCCGACGCCGAGCGGGCCTGCTGCTCGCCCGAGTCGGTGATCGCCGCGCGCGAGACGTGCCACCGGCTCGGCGTTCCACACGTCACGCTCGACCTGCGCGAGGCGTTCCACCGGGCGGTCGTGACGCCGTTCGTACGCGGCTACGCGCGCGGCGAGACGCCGAACCCGTGTCTCACCTGCAACGGCGGCTTCCGCTTCGCCGAGCTGCTGGCGCTGGCCAATCGCGTCGGTGCGGCGCGATTGGCTACGGGCCACTACGCGCGCATCGTCGAACGCGAGGGAAGACTTCTCCTAGCGCGCGGCGCAGACGCGCGCAAGGATCAGTCGTACATGCTCGCCCGGATCGACCCGGCCACGCTCGGCCGGCTCTGGTTCCCGCTCGGCGAGCAGGACAAGGACGCGACCCGGGCCGAGGCCGAGCGTGCCGGGCTCGCCGCCGCACACCGCGCGGAGAGCCAGGAGGCCTGCTTCCTCGCCGGCGACGACTACCGCACGTTCCTCGGTCGGCACGGCCTCGAGGCCCAGCCGGGGCCGATCGTCGATCCGGACGGCCACGAGCTCGGCCGCCACGCCGGCTACTGGCGGTTCACGCCGGGCCAGCGTAAGGGGATCGGAGTCGCAGCCGGCACGCCGCTCTACGTGCTCGGCTCCGAGCCGGCCAGGAACGCCGTCGTCGTCGGGCCGCGCGAGGCGCTCGCGCGCCGCAGGGTCGCCGTGCGCGGCCGTCTCTACGCCGACGTCGAGCGCGTCGAGGCGAAGCTCCGCTACCGGTCGCCCTCCGTGGGAGCCACTGTCGCCGCGGACACCGGCGGGTTCGAGCTCACGCTCGACGAGCCTGTCTACGGGGTGGCGCGCGGACAGGCGGCCGTCCTCTACGACGGCGACGCCGTCGTCGGGTGCGGTCTCGTCTCGTCCGCCGCCGACGAGTAGGATCGGAGGCGGGATGCTCGTCGCCGCATTCAACGTGGGGGATCTCTGGCGGCTCGCGCTCGCGATCTTCCTCCTCGCCGTCGGACTTGCCTCCGCGTACCTGCTCGTGCGCCTCGCCGGAACCGTCGGCCGACTGTCCTCGCTGATCAAGGGAGCGGAGACGGAGCTCCTGCCCGTGCTCAACAAGGTCGGAGGCAGCGTCGACCGCGTCAACGGGCAGCTCGACAAGGTCGACCGCATCACCGACAGCGCGGTCGACGCAGCCGACAGCGTGGACACCGCCGTCCGCGCGGTCAGCATCGCCGTGACACGGCCCGTGCAGAAGGTCTCGGGATTCGCGGCGGGGGTCGGGTACGGCGCTGCCGACTTCAAGGCGCGCCGCGACTGGCGCCACGCGGTGCAGGCGGGCAAGGAGGCGGCCGCTCGTCGAGAGGAGGAACTCACCGACGAGCTCGCCGATGCCGGCCGCGACGCATGAGCGACGACGTTCGGCTCGTCATCCCGGCCCAGCAGGACTTCCATTCCATCGCCCGTCTCGTCATCGGCGGGCTCGCCTCGCGGCTCGAGCTGACCTACGAGCTGCTCGAGGATCTCCAGGTCGCGGTCGACACACTGCTCGCGCTGCGCGACGACGAGGACGACGTCGCCGTCGAGGTCAGGGTCGAGACGGACGTGCTCCACGTCTCCGTCGGGCCGTTCGCGCCGGGCGCGGTGGCGGAGCTCGACGCCGAGGAGACGGGCTTCGGCCGCCGGCATGTGCTCGAGATCGTCTGCGACACGTTCGAGAGGGACGAGCGCGACGGCGGCATCTGGGTCGACCTGACGAAGCGAACGACCGAGTCGGCGGGTGCCCCTGGATGATTCGCAGCGACGACGAGATCCTGCTGCGGCGCTACCGCGAGGAGGGCGACCTCGAGGCGCGCGGGCAGCTGATCGAGCGCTACCTGCCCCTCGTCCGTCTGCTCGCACGACGCTATTCGTACCGCGGTGAGCAGCTCGAGGATCTCGTCCAGATCGGCGCGATCGGTCTGATCAAGGCGATCGACCGCTTCGACCTCGAGCGCGGCGTCGAGCTGACGACCTACGCGACGCCCACGATCGTCGGCGAGATCAAGCGCCATTTCCGCGACAAGGGCTGGGCGATCCGCGTCCCGCGCTCGCTGCAGGAACTGAACACCCAGCTCACGCGCGTGCTCGACCAGCTCACCGCTCAGCTCGGCCGCTCGCCGACGATCCCCGAGCTCGCGGAGGCCTCCGGCGCCGAGGAGGAGCTCGTTCTCGAGGCGCTCGAGGTCGGGCACGCGTACGCGCCGCTGTCGCTCACGGCCCGCGGCGGCGACGACGACCTCGACCTGATCGAGTCGATCGGCGTCGAGGAGCACGCCTACTCGGTCTCCGAGGACCGGGTCACGCTCGCGCCGGGCTTCCGGGCCCTCGACGACCGCGAGCGGACGATCCTCCGGCTCCGCTTCTTCGAAGGGCTGACGCAATCGCAGATCGCCCGGCGGGTCGGCATCTCCCAGATGCATGTCTCCCGGCTGATCCGCCGCTCGCTCGAGACGATCCGCGCGACGATCGCCGGCGACGTGGGTGCCCGCGCCGGACGCTAGGCCGGGTTGCGGAAGCCCAGGTCGAGCAGCTTCTTCGAGTCCTTGTACATGTCGCCCGAGTTCAGGACGACCGCGATCAGCGTCCGCCCGTGCCGCGTGGCCGAGGAGACGAGGCACCAGCCGGCCTTGTGCGTGAAGCCCGTCTTGACGCCGTTCGCGCCCGGATACGTCTTCAGGAGCGAGTTGTTGTTGATGTAGATCTTCGAGTACGTCGGCGCGGCCCACTTCACGTGGACGACCTTCGTCCGCACGATCTTCGCGAAGCGCGGGTTGCGGAGCGCGTACCGGGCGAGTGCGGCGAGGTCGTACGCGGTCGAGTAATTGCCCTTGTCGATCACGCCGCTCGGGCTCGTGAAGTGCGTGTCCCTGAGGTGGAGCCGCTTCGCCTCGGCGTTCATCTCCTTCAGGAACGCCCGCCGCGTGCCGCCCGCGGCGATTGCGAGCGCGAGCGCGTCGTCGTTGCCGGAGTAGAGGAGCATCGCGTCGAAGAGCTTCCACGAGGGGACGATCTCGTTCGCGCGCAGCCCCTCGCGGACGAGCGGCACCCGCGTCACCGATGGGTCGACCCGGACAAGCGTCTTCGGCTTCAGCACCCGCATCGCGAGGAGCGCCGTCATGATCTTCGTCGTCGAGGCGATCGGTCTGCGGGTGTGAGCGCTCTTCGTCCAGAGCACCTGGCCGGTGTCGGCGTCGACGACGATCGCCGACGCGGCGGCGATCGGCGCGCTCAGCCGTCCAGCGAGGGCCGGCGGCCCGTGCAGGAGCCGTGCGACCGGGGGTAGCGGCTTCGTCTTCGGCGTGCTCGCCGTCGCGGGTTTCGCGGCTGCAGCCGCCGGTGCGGCCTCGGCCTGCGGGCCCGACGCGGAGGCCTGCGCGGTCGGTCCGGAGCCCCGGGCACCCACGTAGAAGCCGCCGGCGAAGGCGAGCAGCACGACCACGGCGACGGGGATGAGGCGCCGCAGCCGGTATCGCCGACGTCGCCGCCGGGGGCGGACGACGGGCTCGAGCACGTCGATCGACACGGCGACGAGGCTACACGGCCCGCCTGCCGACCCCGAAGGGTCGTCGTCACGGCGCGCCTACAATGCCCGCCGATG
>DATFMW010000261.1:0-2575 GCA_035266765.1 Gaiellaceae bacterium
GAGCGCTTCGAGCGCGGGCAGGCAGAAGCCCTCGCCCCGGTACGGCTGGACGACGACGTCGGCGGCGCGATAGAGCAAGGGCAGCTCCTCGAACGGCAGCTCGTCGTCGAGCACGACGAGCTCGGGTGCGTCGGGCGCGGAGCGGAATGCGTCGAGCAGCTCGTCGGCGGTCTGGCCCGCGTAGTAGCTCGTGCGCCCGAAGCCCTTGACGACGAGCGCGACGTCGTCCGCCGCCGTGAAGGCGGCGCCGTAGGCGTTGAGCAGGACGTCGATCCCCTTGCGATGGATCGTCCCGCCGACGAAGAGGAGCACCGTGGTCTTGGCCGTCGGCAGCGTCGCACGCGGGCCGTGCGGGGCGAAGAGGTCGAGGTCGACGCCGTTCGGCACGACGTACACGAGCTCGGGCGCGAGACCCGCCGCGAGGAACGCCTGCCGCGAGTACTCCGACGGCGTCCAGACCTCGTCGACCCGCCGGCGGATCTTCTCCGCCCAGGTCGCGGGGATCTCGCCGAACTCCCACGGCTGATAGAGGACGAAGGGCCCGTCGCTCGGCGACTCGAAGCTCGGCGGCCAGTGAGAGGCGATCCCGACGGCCGTCAGCGGAGACGGCGTTGCGCGTGTGCCCTGCCGCTCGACGACGGCGCCGAGGCGCCCGAGCGCCTCCGCGTGCCCGTCGTTCACGACCGCGAGCGAGTGGTTCGAGCCCGAGTCGCCGCGCCATACGCACGAGACGAGCCGGCCGGAGCGCCCGATCCTGGAGCCCCAGCGCTCGAAGAAGCGCGCGAGGTTGGGTCGGACGTGGTCGAAGCGTCCCGTGCTCTGGCCCTCGTGGTGATAGACGACGCTCGAGGGCTCGTAGACGACGCGGTAGCCGGCGTCGCGGACACGCAGGCAGAGGTCGACGTCCTCGACTCCGTTCACGTAGCCGGCGTCGAAGCCGCCGAGGCGTGCGAACAGCGACCTCCGGATCGCGAGGCACGCGCCGGTGACCATGTCGAGGTCGCGGCGGGCGGTGACGGCGGGGTCGTCGGCGGCGGCGAAGCGGAACGGGTGGTCGGGGACGCCGTCGATCATCTCGATCCCGGCGTGCTGGACCGCGCCGTTGGGGTAGAGCAAGAGCGCGCCGGCGACGCCGACCCCGGGCTCGGAGACGGCGGCGACGAGCGCGTCGAGCCAGCCGGCGGTGGGGACCGTGTCGTTGTTGAGGAAGACGACGACGTCGGCGCTCGCCGCCTCGGCGCCCTGGTTGCACGCGGTCGCGAAGCCCGCGTTGCGCTCGTTCCTGATGTGCCGGAGCGTTCCCGCCTTCTGCTCGGCGCGGAGGTAGTCGTCGGTTCCGTCGCTCGAGGCGTTGTCGACGACGATCAGCTCGTAGGAGCGCGGGTCGGTGACGGTCGGCAAGGCGGCCAGGCAGGCTCGGGTCAGATCGAGCCGGTCGTAGACCGGGATCACGATCGAGGCGCGCAGAGGCGCAGGCGCCGACAGGGACGGCATGAGCGGGTAGTCGGCCTCGGCTCGGCGATGTTGAGGTCCGCGCTAGGCGGCGCGCTCGCCGCTCGCCGCGTCGGCCTGCCGTTCGAGTGCGGCGAGGTTTTCGCGCGCGTCCTCTCTCGTCGGGTCGATCGCGAGCGCCGTGCGCAGCAGGGCCTCCGCCTCCGCGGGGGCGTCGCGGACGCGGAGGACGGCGAGGTCGTTGACGAGCTCGAGATCGACCGTCTCGGCGAGCGCGCGGATGAGAAGGGCGTCGGCGCCGGCCGGGCGCTCCTGTTCGAGCGCCGCGAGCGCGCCGGCGTGCAGGCGCGACGACCGCGGCGCCCGGTTCTCCGGCTGGTAGTCCGCGGCGGAGCCGCTGAGCGCGGCGGCGAGAACGGTGGAATCGAGCGGGTCGCCGATAAAGCGCGCGCGCCAGTCCGCGACTCGCTCCTCGTCCTCGGCTGCGGCGGCGATGACGTCGGCCGCGTCGCCGTCGGCGAGGTCGAACGGGAAGCGCGCGTAGTCCGCGTAGAGCTCCAGGTTGTCGGCCGGTCGCCGCTCCGTGTCGTCGCTCATGAGCAGAGCGGACTGCCACATCACAGCGGTGACGCCGCGTGCGACGGCGAGCGACGCGAAGGTGCCGCGGTCGCCGACGACGACGTCCGAGGCGTCGATCTGCGCCAGCATGTTCGGTGCGCCCGGAGCGTCGCCGCGCACGTACTCGACACCGTCGACGACGGGGATCCCGTTCGCTTCGAGGGGGCCCAGGTAGCGCACCGTCAGCTGGGCGTGGAGCTCGAGGAGCCGCTGGAACACCTCTGCGTGCTCCGGGGGCGCCTCGTAGCCGTCCAGGATGCCGGGCGGATGGCTGGGCGCGAAGAGGATCCGCTCGGTGCGGCCGGTGACGCGGCGCGGTCGAAGCTCGCACAGGCTCCAGCCGACGACGTACACCGGGTGGGGATAGCCCCAGCGGCGCGCCACCTCGACGTGGCCGGGCGCGGTGACGAGCGCGCCCGAGAGGATCGACGAGGCCGGATAGAGCCCGTCCCAGAACGCCATCAGCATCGAGGTCGCGCCGTGCGGGTAGAGATAGGCGCGGCCG